>JAUIKB010000495.1 GCA_030430975.1 Polyangia bacterium | reverse complement strand
GTGCCTGCCGGGGATCCGCCCCGAGGGGCTGCGCCTGGACTTGTGTGCGGGCGCACAAGCAGGCTTCATCCGAGTCCAGGGCGCGCAGTTCGATCGTGACGAGCAGAGCATCCGCCCCGCCGCAGCCGCTGTGGGTCGGGTCCGAGCGCTATGGCACCCCCTCGACTCCGTGGTGCTGCGACTCGCCGCCAGCGGGGTCGTCCCGTTCGTCCGCGATCGATTCGGGTACACTACCGGTACCGAACGCAGTCAGCTGTTTCGGCCGTCGGCGTTCGGCGGCACGCTCTCGGTCGGAGCCGGCCTGCACTGGGAATAATGCTGAGCGAGTTGATAAAACCGGACGACTACCGCCAGTTATCCCCGTGACGTCTGCTCCGGCCACTCCTAGCTCGCCCGGGGCCCCGCCAAATTTCGCTGATTTGTTCAATAGTTACGCACCTTTTGTGTGGCGAATGCTGCGCCGCATGGGGGTGCCCCCCGCCGACGTCGAGGATCTGTCCCAGGAGGTGTTTCTGGTCCTACATCGACGGCTCGATCAGCTGTCGGAGTATTCGACGCTCAACGCGTGGCTGTACTCGGTGTGCACTCGGGTCGCGTCGGATCGGCGCAAGCGAGCCCACGTGCGACGCGAGGTGCCGACGGATACTCCACCGGACGCGGAGCACGGCAACGCTACGGACGACGTCGAGCGCCGCGAGGGACTCCGCCTGCTCGACGCTGCGCTCGACACTCTCGACACCGACAAGCGGGCCGTGTTCGTGCTGTACGAAATCGAACAGCTCACGATGGCGGAGGTCGCCGAAGCCGTCGGGTGCCCACTGCAAACCGCCTACTCGCGGCTTCACGCAGCGCGCCGCCGCGTGAAGGACGCCATCGATCCACCGACCGATGCCGACGGCGCGCCGCCGTCCAACGCCAAAACCGGGAGCGCCTCGTGAACGACGATCCAAAGCGAATGCTCGACGACGCCAGCGTTTCCGCGCGGCTGCAGGGCGCTCTGAGTGCGGGAGCCGGCGAGTTGCCCGATGCGCAGCAGCTAGCGCGCCTGGCGGACCGCCTCGGCCCGTTGCTCGATCCGGGCGGAGGCGGAGGAGGCGACGGCGGCGGTTCGACCGACGGGGGCGGCTCCGGTGATGGCGGCGGGGCCGGCGCGTCGGGCGATGGCGGTGCGACGGGCGCTTCGGGCGGCGGTGCGACGGGCGCTTCGGGCGGTGGCGCGACGGGTGCTTCGGCCGGCAGCGGAACGAGCGGCCTGCCGGGTGCGGCGGCGGGCGTGGCAAGCGGCGCCCCAACCGCGTTGGTGAAGGTTGGCGTGACCGCCGCCGTGGCCACAGCGATCGCGGCGCTGGCGATCGGCTACGCGCGCCGTGACCCGGATCCGCCCGCGGACGCGCCAGCCGCGAACGCCCAGGCGAGGCCCCACGATGGCGTGCCGTTGAACCCGAGTGGGTCGGCTGCGGATTCGAGCGCGTCCCAGGCGAGCGCCGCAGAGAGTGCGAAGACGGCCGCGACGCCGGCAGCCGAGCCAAACGGTGGGCCCGCGGGCCATTCCGGTGCGAGCCGGAGCACAACCGGCGCGGGCTCGTCCCCAGCGCCGAGCGCAGCCGCTGCCCGACCCAGCGCAAGCGCGTCGCCCAAGCCGTCGGAGATCGCCCTGCTGCGCCAGGCGCAGTCCGCTCTTGGCGGATCGCCGAGCCGCGCGCTGCAGGTCGCGAACCAGCACTCGCAGCTGTATCCGAACGGTCGGCTGAGCCAGGAGCGCGAGGTGATCGCGATTCAGGCGTTGCTCAAGACCGGTCAGGCGCCGGCCGCTCGGAGTCGCGCCAAGCGGTTCATCGTCGTGTGGCCCCGTTCGAGCCACACGCCGCGGGTGCGCACACTGGTGGGACTGCCAAAGCCGAACCCGTCGGGGCAGCCAAACCAATAAAATCGCTCACGGCTTCATAATGCGACGGTCCAGCATCCAGTTAGCGGGAACATGATGCGAATTCTTTCAGCGGCTTTTGGTTTTGGATTGGGTTTCTCAACGCTGGCATGCGGCAGCGATGTCGGTGTGGGCGCCAACAACGCGGGGGGATCGGGCGGCGACGGCGCGGCTGCGGGGTCCGGCGGATCGACGGCTGGATCGGGCGGTTCGATGACCGGCGGGTCCGGCGGCTCGATGACGGGAGGGTCCGGCGGCTCGGGCGGCAACGCGGTGATGGGACCGCAGGTGTTCGTCCGCCTGCTATCCAGTCACGAGCCGGTAGCGCATAACGACGGCCTTTCCGGCCAAACGCCCAAGGACGCGGCGCTCGGTATCCGCAACCTGACGCTGTTCGAATCCGCCAGTGACCAAACCGGAGCGCTGATCTTCGAACACGGCACCGGAGCGATCGAGGCTCCCCTCGACGACGGGTCCGACACCGTCGTCGGGCAGGTGAATGCTCAGGACCTGACGGCAGCGACCTACACGCGCGCTCGCGTCGTGGTTTCGCACACCCGCTTCACCGTCGATGCGACCGTGCACGTCGGCGGCCAGGCGATACCCGGCACGCTCCAGGCTCTGATCGCCATGAGCGGCGGCGCCGAGCTCGACGGCACGATCCGCGATCAGGGCTTCTACCGCTACGTGTTCGGCGCGTTCGGCATGGAGTTTCCGCTGGAGGGAGGCGGTCTCGACTTCCCACAACTATCCAGCGGTGGTTTCGAGGTGAAAAAAGAGGGAGACGAAACAGCGTACTACTTCCCGATCAGCCTGAGTGTTGATCCGAACGTGACCGGCGACGTAAACATGCTGTTCAAAGTGAACATGCACGAGGCCTTTCGCTGGGAAGACGACGCCCAGCCCGGCTACGCCGACGGCGTCTTCGACGTGACGCCGACGGGTTTCGAGGCGGTACGTCAGCTGGGCGCCAACTCGTTCGCGCTCGAGATGCAGTAGCCACCCCCGAGCGCTCAAGGCGTCTGGCCGTCGGTTACGGCGTGAGCACGATGTGGAGATCCCAGTGTTCCCAGCCAAACGACGGGACCTCTTGAGGATTGATGCCGGGGTTGCTGAACGTCACCCCGATATCGTCACTGGGTTTGATCTCGAGCGCGTCGATGTCCGGCGCATCGGTCATCTGAGCGATCGGCGCACCGTCGGCGGCGGTCACCGTCAGCGTCAGCAAAGACATTTCGGTATCGTAAACATACCGAATATTGTACCAGTTCCCCGGACTCAGGCTGGCCGACTGAGTCAGCTTCGCCTTGTCGACGGGCTTCTGACCGAACCCGTGGCGGATAATAATGTTCCCGGCGCGACCGAATTGGACGTAGCCGATCATATCCAGCGGCTTGACCCGATCGATGTACAGCACATTGTGGCGATAGCCCATCGGGGTCGTCGACCACGGACCGAGATAGAGCCGGTAAGTAGCCTCCAGACGTTTGTAGATGCCCGGCGGGGGTTTCCAGGTATCTCGAAACTCGGGCTCAGTCTGGGTCGCGGCGAACACAAGTCCCGAACGTTCATAACAGTGCGCCCCGGCCGGACAGCTCGCGCCCGAACCGCCGGTCGCGCCGCTGCCCGCGGTCCCGGCGCCAGACGAACCAGCGCCGCCGCCCGCTCCCGACGATCCGGATTGGCCGGCGCCACCAACTCCGCTGATCGCCCCGGCGATGCCGCCGGCGCCGCCGCCACCACTGCCGGCGCTACCGCCACCGTTGCCTGATGCGCCTGCCGCCGAGCCGCCGCGCCCCAATCCGCCAGAGCCGACGGGCGATGACGGGGCCCCCGACGAGCAGGCAGCCATCCCGGCGATACAATACGGTATCGCCCACACCCAGCTGAACCGCCCCATGCGTCGATTGTAGCCCATCCGAGCCTACCCCCGCAGGTCGGTCATCTCGAGCTGGACGAAGGGGTTGTGGATTCGCCCGGGCTAGGGCGTCGGCCCGTTGGTCGCGGCGTGGTGCAAGTAGTTCTTGAGGTTGGTGTAGCCGTCGCCGTTTGCATCGCCGTTGGCGTCATCCTGCCCTGGATCGGTACCGTTGGCGGATTCCCATGCGTCCGGCACGCCATCGCGGTCGGTGTCGATGATGGTCGCGCCGCCGTCCAGCTCCGGCCAGCCGCCCACCTCGTCCTGGGAATCGATCAGCCCGCCGGTGTTGGTCTGAAGCTCGGTGAGGATACGCACGTCGACCGCGTCCCGATTCCAAGGCCGGGCGCCGGCGTTCGCCATGACGCTAGCTAGCGCTTCGACGGCGGTCTGACTGGTGACCGCCGCTATCGGGAATTCGCTAGACGCCGTGTCGAAGTCACCGCCTAGCACAAACGCGCCGTCATCACTTCCGTCGACGATGCCGTTGCAATTCATGTCTCGGTAGTTGCCGAACTGAAAAACGGTGAGGTGGTTCTTCGAGTCACCCTTAAACATCTCGTCGTTCTTCGAATCGGGACCAAACACCGCGTAGTTGCCGACGTAGTTCAGGTGCACCCACTTGCTGTCGCCGCTGGCCTAGCCCATCGTGGGGCAGTCGTAGATCACGTTGTTGCGGATATCGGCGGTCTGCTCCTGGTCGGCGTTGTAAGTCCCGATGGCAGGATTGCGGTTGTTATTGTGAGCGAACAGATTGTGATGAACCGAGATCCCAACCCCAAACCAAACCCGAAACGCCATGACCGACGATGACGCGCGCCCGCGTGCGGAACATCCAAAACCTTCCAAATTCCACTGCAATTCACGCGCTGCCGGCGCGCCGACGACGTGAGGTACCCTAGCGCGATGAAGCGCGCATTCGTGGTCACGGTCTCGGCCGTCTCGCTGCTCGGCTGTAAGCACAGCGAAACCGAACCTCAGACGACGCGAAATCCGCCGATGCCGACCTCGGAGCCGCCCGTCGCGACGACGACACCGGAACCCGATCTGGGGCCGCCGCCATCTCGCTCCGCCGGACCGCCAAACGCCAGCGCTCGCCCGCCCGCGCCGCAGCAGCTCAATCCGCTGGCAGCCAACGGACGGCCGATCCGTCGCGGTCAGGGCGATGCCTGCTTCACCTATGGTGACTTTCCGCCCCTCAAGCCGGGCGAACAGCGCTACCCCGGCACTGAACCACCGCGTAATCCGCTGCCCTGTCCGCCCGCATTGTTGCACGCGTCGTACGCGAACTGTCGCTCGGGAACGATCTCTCGCGACCGGACCGGGGAATGCTTCTGTTTCGTCGGCGGC
>JAUIKB010000494.1 GCA_030430975.1 Polyangia bacterium | reverse complement strand
GTGAGTGGCGTTTTGCTCCCAGCGGCTCGTGAGCGACGTGGCGTCTTGGAAGTCGTCCCAGGCGTCGAACACATCCCAGGGGGCAGTCGACGGTGGCGACGCGTTTGGATCGCCGTAGCGCAGCTCGAAGCTCGTGTCGGTGGTGTTCGCGGCGATCGGCGCCGGGAGCCGGAACCACACCCCCGTCGCCGTGTAGCTCGGTCCCATGTCGAACACCCGCGCCTGCTCGGCGCCGTCGCTGACCGCAACCACGCGGACGTCGCCGCCATCGGCGCGCGCGGCATCGGCCACGTCGAACGGAACGAAGATCTGCACCCCAGCGAGCGCTTCATCCGTGGTGACGATCGCGATCGGGCGCCGGATGAGCTTGCCCGCGTCGGCGCCTGCGTCACTCGCTCCGCCGCCCGCAGCGCCACCGACGCCAGACGCTCCGGTTCCGCCGCTCGCCGACGCTCCGCTGCCCCCGCTGCCGGCCACTCCGGATCCCGCCGAGCCGCTCATGCCGGCGCCGCCGTTCCCGCGCCCGAGGATCCGCTCGTCGTTGCCGCACGCCGTCGAGGCGAGCCACGCCCCGGTCACGCTAACCGAGAGCGCCGCTGCCGTTCGCCATAGTTGCCTCCATCGCATCCGATCAGGCTAGCAGAAACGCGCGACGGTCACGGCTCCCAAGGCGGCTTGTCGAACGTTCAGCAGACGCGAATTTTACCTGTTTCGATCTACGCGGCCCGACTCGCAGAACTCAGCAGCGCATCGGCACACGGCAGCACGACCTCGGCCAACGTCTCAGTTACCAGGGCTCGATAGTCGACCGCCGACACGAGCGGCCCGGCGCGCTCGGCGGCTCGTTCGTCCACCTGCACGCCCAGCTGAGTCTTGAGTTGCGCCAGTGCACCCTCAAGCGCGTTAACTGCAGCGATCGAATCAGCGCGAAACGCCCACGCCACGATCTTCCACGCCAGCTCGGCGTGGCGCTCCTCGTCTTCGGCGATGCCCGATAGGATCCGCCGCGTCACGTGGTCTGGCGCGCTACTCGCCTGAGCGCGCGCCATCCGTGCGGCGATCGTTTCACCGACGCATCCCTCCAGAAACGTGCTGCGAACCAGGTCGGCTAAGCTCTGCGACGTCACGGTGGTCGCCTCAGGCAGCGGTCCTGGGGTGACGACGGTTCCGAGGAAGTGCGACGCTCGCTCGTAGCAGACCTCCGCGTGGCGGACCTCATCGCTCATGGCTCGGGCAACGTCGGACAGAAGCGACAGCGGCGCGCCGTGGGCCATCAGCTGCAGCGTGACGTCGGCGAACGCGGCGACCGATGCGTGCTCGTCAGCCGCCGCGGAGAGAAAGAACGCACCTAACTGCGCGTTCGACACGGCGCCGAGCGTACCGGAACGCGCCGGTGCCGTGGCCGCTCGATCCGCCCGAATCAGCGGACGACCCACGACCGGCGCTGGCATTTCGCTGTCGTAGCAGCACGCCGTGGGCGACCCGGCGAAGCGCGCGTCTTTAGTCAAGGCGAGGACAAAGTAACCGCGCGTGTCAGGACTAAACATCGGCGGACGTGGCGTGTGCGCACCGACGGGCGTGGCCGAATCCACAGCATTGACTCCGTACAGCGTCGTCGGGCACCGCGGAAACCCCGGTTCACTCCAGGCGCCTTCGACGTCACGTTCGACTGTGCAGCCCCTGCCATCTCGCGCGTCGGCTGGCTGCCATACCTCGGGCGCCGCTCGCCGATCGTCGACCACTCGGTCCGGCGGCGCAGTCGAGTCGCCGTCATCCGGCGCCGCGATCTCGACCGCGTTCGGTGACTCAGCCGATGCGCCCGAACCGCCGCAGGCTGTCACCAGGGCCGACGTCGCCACGACCCCCTCGAGCATGAGGGCTCGCAAGAAGCGCTGACGAAGCCGGCGCGCGCTCATGAAATCTCCGTGTGCTCATCACGCATGCTGGATGCTCGCTTGCGCAATCCCGTGACGCAAGGTCGACCTGTTGCCGCGTCGGCGCGCGCCTGGTATCTCGCGGCGATGTACCGGCTCACGCCGCTGCTCGGGTTGATCGTTGCGTGCGGCACGAACGCCCCGGCGCCGACCTCGGCAACGCGTTCAGAAACGCCCCCACCCGTGGCAACCGCCGTCACCGTTTCCGCGCCGAGCGCGGCGTCGACGCAGCCGACGGCGCCAGCAAAGGAACCGGACGACGCGTGTTCGCACAGCCAGGCGTGCGCAACTCACGGGCGCTGCACTCAAGTTGCTGGTCAATGCGTCGCGCGCGGCGACGACTGTCGCAACAGCGATCGATGCCGACGTCTGGGAAAGTGCGTTGCGGTCGGCGGTCGGTGCCGGGTTGGCGCAACCGACGCCAAGCAATGCAAAGCAACGACGCGCGGCTTCAGTCCCTGCACCATGGACGGCGAGTGCCGGATTAAAGACGGCGGTTGCGTCGCCGGCAGCACCAGCGATTGCCGCGCAATCCCAACCGGCACCATCGTCGGACGCCACCCCGGTGGCATGACAGACGCTGAGCGAGAGTTCGTCGACGGCTCTTGCCTAGTCACCAGCGCAAGTTGCACGAAAGCGTGCCCCAAAGGCAAGATTTGCCACGTAGAATTTGACGAGGGACTGCAAGCGCCCACCTGTGTGATCACCGCTATCGACGACACCGAATGCGCCCAAGCGACGTCCTGCGCAGTAGAAGGCCGTTGCCAGGCAACGCCCGAGGGCTGCCAGGCCACCGACACCGGCTGCGCTCGGTCCGCGCTATGCAGAATTGCGGGACGCTGCACGAAAGTCGCTAAGAGCTGCCGGGCAACAACCGACGCCGACTGCGCCCGCAGCCGCCGCTGTCGAGACGACGGACTGTGCCACGCCCGCAACGGCGAATGCGTGGCCCTTTCCGATGCCGACTGCGCCCCGCTATTCATCTGCAAAGACCACGGTCGGTGTACCTATCGCCGCGGCCAGTGTGTCCCCGCATCCGACGCGGCATGCGCTGCCGCGCCTGCCTGCCAAACGCAGGGTCAGTGCGCCGAGGAGCACGGTCGCTGCGCTGTTACCGATGCCAGCTGCAAAGCGGCGGACGTGTGTCGAAACAAGAGCGCTTGCACCGCCTCACCGAGCGGCGCGTTTTGCGAATAGTAAGTCGGGTCGCGCTCAGTTCCAGCTGACGCCGGTGCAGCCGGCCAAACAGCTGGTTCGGGTCGTGGCGGCGCATAGCGTTCCGCGGAACAAACTAGCATGCCCGCAGCGCCCGACCGCGCAAGTGGCACTCCCCATCTGGAGCAGAAACGAACCGTGTTACGCTGGCCGGATGTGGCAGCCCTCCTCGATGCGTCGAATCGTCACCGGTACGCTGTTACTCGGCTCGGCCGTCGCCTGCGACCTCAACGGTAGCGGCGGACCTGGCGACGCCGTTCTACTAGGTCAACACTCACCGAAGCAGCCGGCACAACCGAGTCTCAACTCACCGGACGGCGGCGTGCCGGACGCCAGCGTGGACGGAGCCGTCGACAGCGACGCTACGCCTGAACCCGACAGCGGGAGCGACTCCGGAAGCGATTCGGGTAGCGACGCCGCACTCGACGCTCACGCTGATTCGGATGCCGATGCCGACAGCGATGCCGAGCCGGATGCCGGCGAGTGCACTCGCCACGTCGAGCCTGCCGAGCGCGCGCCCGTCAAGATCGTGTTCGCCATCGACCGCTCTCAGAGCATGGGGCTTACGTTCGACGGCCGACAACCAACCCCGGGCGAGCCGTCGCGACTTGAGGTCCTCAAGAGCGCGCTGGCAACCGCGCTGCCTCCGTACGGCGAACGCATCGCGCTAGGCGCTAGCTTCTTCCCTGGCCTCGACGCGCTTCCCGGAGCGCCCGACCAATGCATGATGACGACCGGTCTCGACCTTCCCGTGGCGCTCAATCAGACGACCGCGTTCAACGCACAGCTTAGTCAGGTGACTCCGTTCGGAGGCTCGCCCGCCGCGACCGGCATCAGCCGCGCCTGGGGCGCGCTCAGCTCGCCGCTCGGCGACCTATCGCGGTTCATCGTGTTCATCAACGGCAGCGAGCCCAGCTGCGGCGCCGCAAGCACCCAAACGCCCGGTTGCACCTGCACCCACGCTTCCGGTGACTGCACGGTATCCCCCGAGCTCTGCTCGAATCGCGACGCAACGATCGAAACCGCCGGCGGCGTGTGGGACAGTCACGAGGCGCCTGTTTACGTGGTGGGAATACCGAAGAACGCCGACCACGACGCCATGCTCAACGAGGCCGCGATTCGTGGCTACCAGCCACACTCGGGCGGCGCGCGCCACTACTACCGCACGCAAACCGCGGCTGAGATGTACGCATCGGTCACCGCCATCGCGCAGCGGCTCACTCACTGTGTGCTGCGCACGCCGACACTGCAGGGAAGTGCCATCCGCCAAGTGACGATCGACGGCGAGGTCATTCCCAAAGATTGGAGCCGCCGCGACGGCTGGGCGAACGTCTTCATCGAAAACGAAGTCACGCTCTATGGCAGCGCGTGCGAACGGGCGATCGCGGGCGGCGTCGTGCAAGCTCACGGCGCCTGCGAATAGCGGCCAAGCAACGCTTTCGCGAAGACTTGGACCGCGTGAGACCATTTGGGCCGGTGAAAAGCAGCGGAGATGGCACTGCCGCACCCTCGACACCCGGTTTCTTGGAGCAATCAGTCGCCCACCACGGTGGACGCGCAGTGCTTCCAGGGGTGCCGAGCGGTCGTCGACGCTCAAACGCTGCGCCTCGACGCGGTTTGTACCAAGGCGCCGTGACCGGTCACGCGTCAGTAACCCCCCTCTAGCACGGTCGATGCCAGCTCCAGACTCCCGCCTCGTGCCGGCACTCTTTGGCTACAAGAAATCCACCTGATTCATGTACTCCTCGATGTTCGTGTAGCCATCCCCATCGAAGTCATCGCGATAGCCTTGTGACAGGTCGCCAAACTCGCGCATTTCCCAGGCGTCGCTCATCCCGTCCTTATCCGTATCGTAACTGGATGGCCGCGTATTTTCAGGGATCGTCGGCAGTACCCAGTCGGCAGAGTACTTACGGTACGTCATCATGCCGGCCTGGGCGTTGGCGATCGTCGTTTTATCGTAATCGTCCTGGTAGCTCTGAGCTTCGCCGTTGTCGTCGAGGTACTTGTTGTTGCCGACGTCCGCCAGCACGTTGGTAAACGT
>JAUIKB010000493.1 GCA_030430975.1 Polyangia bacterium | reverse complement strand
CAGAATCGGTAAGAGCGAGCTGATCCTTCAGTTCTTGGGCGAAGCACCGGGCATTTACTATTTGGGCAAAACAGCGCCAGCGGAGCTGCAGCGCCGGGAGTTTCTGCGCGAGGCGAGTCGAGCCTGTGGCGATCCGCTGCTGGCTGAGGTGAGCGTTGACAGCTGGCAGCGCGCGTTCGAGCTGTTGAGCGAACGGTGGCCGAAAGAACGCAAGCTGGTGATCGCGCTCGATGAGCTGCAGTGGTTAGTTGAGGCTAGTCCGGAGTTGCCATCGGTGCTCCAAGGAATGTGGGATCGCAAGTGGCGCAGGCGCAACGTACAGCTCATCGTGTGCGGGTCGTTCGTAGGGTTCATGGAGCGCGAGATCCTCGGGAAGAAGAGCCCGCTGTTTGGACGTCGCACCGCGCAGATTCATTTACAGCCGTTCGGCTATCGCGAGGCTGCGGAGTTTCATTCTCCCTGGTCTCTCGCCGATAAGGCGTTGGTGTACTTCATCTGCGGTGGCGTGGCGCTGTATCACGAGTTCTTTCGGAGGGAACGCTCGGTGGAGCAAAATATCCGCAGTGCAATTCTCGACGAACACTCGGCGCTATTCCGGGAGCCGGATTTCCTGCTTCGAGAGGAGCTGCGGGAAGTAGAGAGTTACTACGCGGTCCTCAACGCGCTGGCCACGGGGAGTCAAACGCTGCAGACGATCGCCGCATCGACCGCAATCGCTAGCGGCAGTTTGACCTACTACGTGAATCAGCTGGTGGCGCTCGGGTACATTCGGCGCCGGTACCCGCTGACCGGGCAAAAGCCGACGGCGCGGTCGGTACGCTACGTATTGGCGGATCCGCTGCTGAAGTTTTGGTTTCGGTTCGTGTTCCCTAACCTGAGCTATCTCCAACACGCCGGCCCCGAGCGGTGCTTTCGCGATCTTATTCGGCCTGAGCTCACGAGCTTCTTTGGCGGCTGTTTCGAGGATCTATGTCGCGAGGCGCTGCCTACGATCTACGAGCGAGAGCACGTGAGCGTGCCGTACGAGATTGGCGAGTACTGGGACCGCGACGTGCAGATCGACGTGGTGGGACTCCGGGAGGACGGGCGGACCGACATCGGTGAGTGCAAGTGGGGCAAGTACGGCGGTCAGCGCGCATTGGTCCGGGAGCTGGACTCGAAGATCGAGCGCTACCCTAACCGGCGCGGAGCGACGATCGGGCGGCGCTACTTCGTACGGCAGCGACCGCGGGGCGTGAGTCGCGCCGGCGGCTGGCACGACTTGGCGGACATGTACGATTGATCGGGCACTGGGCCGCGTAGGCGCTGCCGACGATTGAGGGCTGGGCGCCGCAGAACCAGCGAGTTCGCGCGGATTCGGTTTGGTGCGCTTGATGTCGCAGCTGCACAGCACGCCGACAGCGCTCAGCACCAGGAGTGCATCGTGCCACCTCACACCCCTGAGCTTATCCGACCGGCAGGCGAAGAGCGCTTTCGGAATTCGAGCGCAGCGATCCGGCTGGGTACTTGTTGCTGCCCGTGAGGCGGTCGATCACATCCAGCTGCCGCCGAGAGTCAGGACGGTGCCGCCGTCGCGAGGCCGAAGCCCGAGGGAGAGTCGGGCGCTGCGCTTCGGCTGCGATGGCGGGACCCGGGTATGAGCGTTGGACGCGATGTCGACGGCCGCTCCGATCGCCGCTCCGAGCTGCGTGAAAAAGAACGGGGCGAGTTTTTGGCAATGGCGGTAAAAATTCCTCCGCGTATTGATCGGCCAACCAGCGTCTCCGGTTTGGCCCGCCGAGACCGTCGCGCTTACGCCGCCGATCGGAACCCACTCCGGGTGTGCGTGGCTGCATCCCCGGATGAGGCGATTCGGGGGCACCCGCCGACGGACGCAACGCCCGGCGCGCCCGTTTCGGTGTGGCCCACCACAAAGAAAAAGGCCGGCTCCTGACGGAACCGGCCTTTGCCGTATCGAATCTAGACGTTACGTCTAGAATTCGGGGCCGTGGCTGTGACCGCCACCAGCCGCCGGCTTCTCGTCCTTGGGACGGTCAGCGATCAGCGCCTCGGTGGTGAGCATCAGGCCAGCGACCGACGCGGCGTTCTGCAGAGCGGAACGCACGACCTTGGTCGGGTCGATGACGCCCTGAGAGATCAGGTCGCCGTACTTGCCACTCTGAGCGTTGTAGCCGTTGGAGCCCTTGGAGTCCTTAACGGCCTGGACAACGATCGAGCCCTCTTCGCCAGCGTTGGCAACGATCTGACGCAGGGGTTCCTCGATGGCGCGACGGATGATCGACACACCCGGCTTCCAGGACTCTTCGACCTCGAGCTTGTCGAGCGCCTTCTGCGAACGGATGAGCGCGACGCCGCCGCCGGGGACGATGCCTTCCTCAACCGCAGCGCGGGTGGCGTGAAGAGCGTCTTCGACGCGGGCCTTCTTCTCCTTCATCTCGGTCTCGGTGGCCGCGCCGACGCGAACAACCGCAACACCGCCGACCAGCTTGGCGAGGCGCTCTTGGAGCTTCTCACGGTCGTAGTCGCTGGTGGTGTTCTCGATCTGAGCGCGAATCTCGTTCTGGCGCGCCTTGATCTTGTCCTTCTTGCCGGAGCCGTCGACGATCGTGGTGTTGTCCTTGTCGATGCTGACGACCTTGGCCTGGCCGAGATCGCTGACGGTGACGTTCTCGAGCTTGAGGCCGAGCTCTTCCGAGATGACCTGGCCGCCCGTGAGGGTCGCGATGTCCTTGAGCATCTCCTTGCGGCGGTCGCCGAAGCCGGGCGCCTTGACGGCAGCCGTGTTGAGCGTGCCACGCAGCTTGTTCACGACGAGCGTCGCGAGGGCTTCGCCTTCGATGTCCTCGGCGATGATGAGGAGCGGCTTCTGCTGACGCGCGATGGCTTCGAGCACGGGGAGAAGATCCTTCATGTTGGAGATCTTCTTCTCGCTGAGCAGGATGTAGCAGTCCTCGAGGTGAGCCACCATGCGCTCCGCGTCCGTCACGAAGTACGGCGAGAGGTAGCCACGGTCGAACTGCATGCCCTCGACGACGTCCAGGCTGGTCTCGGCGCTCTTGGCCTCCTCGACCGTGATGACGCCCTCTTTGCCAACCTTCTCCATCGCTTCGCTGAGGAGCTTGCCGATCGTCTCGTCGCCATTGGCGCTAACGGTGCCGATCTGAGCGATTTCCTTCGCGTCCTTGGTGGGCTTGCTGAGCTTCTTCAAGCTCTCCGTGCACACATCGACAGCGGCTTCGATGCCACGCTTGATATCCATCGGGTTATGACCGGCGGCGACGAGCCTTGAACCCTCGCGGAAGATCGCCTGAGCGAGCACGGTGGCGGTGGTGGTGCCGTCGCCGGCCACGTCGCTGGTCTTCGACGCGACTTCACGGACCATCTGGGCGCCCATGTTCTCGAACTTATTCTCGAGCTCGATCTCCTTGGCGACGGTGACGCCGTCCTTGGTGATCGTGGGAGAGCCGAAGCTCTTCTCGAGTACGACGTTGCGGCCCTTGGGGCCGAGGGTGACTTTGACCGCGTCGGCCAGCGCGTTCACGCCGGTGAGGATCAGGTTACGGGCAGTCTCTTGGTAGACGATTTCTTTTGCTGACATGTTCTTGCTCCTTCTTCAGCTCACTTGGTGAGAACGCCAAGGACATCGTCCTCGCGCAGGATGAGGTGCTCTTCTCCGTCGAGCTTGACCTCGGTGCCGGCGTACTTGCCGAATAGGATGCGGTCGCCCTTCTTGACGTCCACGGGGCGGGTGCTGCCGTCCTCGAGCACCTTGCCGTTGCCGACAGCGATGACTTTGCCCTCGATCGGCTTCTCTTTAGCCGAATCGGGAATGATGATGCCGCCCTTGGTCTTTTCGTCCTCTTTGACGCGCTGAACGATGATGCGGTCCTGGAGTGGTCGAATCTTCATGGTGTTGTTTCCTCTGCGGCACCGGGCCGCTCATGAGTAGTGGGTTGAGTTTCAGCTGACGTAGGCACTGAAGCGATGGTCAGTGCAATGTCTAACTAATTGAAATTACTGAAGAAAGTTTCCCCTGTTAGCAGTCGAGCCGGTCGAGTGCTAACCCGTGGTCGCGGAAGATAATCGCACTCTGAATGGAGTCAAGGGCGGGCAGTGCGAATTCCGGGCCCGCTCGTCTCCGTTGTGGGGCTATGTAGGGCGGACGGTGCCAAATTGGCAGCCTCGACCGGTGCCTGCTGAGAAAACGCGACCCTGCCGTACCTGGATTTAGCGTTTGCCCGCGCGGCGGCCTACAAATCCATATGGGACGAGAGTCCTGAATGATCTCCAGGAGGTAGTGCATGGGTGATGTAGCAATCGACGTTTCCTCAGACATCAGCGGGTTTTTTCGCGAAGCCGTTGACACCGCCGTTCAAAGCCGCGGAATTGACGCCACGCCAGCTGCTACCACCTACCTCGCCGCCCTCCTCGCCGATTATGCCAAGCCCAACCAGCTAAACGAGGAAACGCTAAACCGGCCGCTGACGCTGCTCTTGGATGAGGCCATGCAAGCGACCGGCCACGAGCGCTTCGAGCGCCTTCGGACGCTCGGCGACGGCGTGCTGTACGTCAGCGGGTTCTTTGGGGAACACCTGGAGAATCGCGGGGTTGAGGTCAGCTACGTCAGCGCTCTCGGCGCGCGCGCATACGGCAACGCCGCCGGCATGTTGCGGCGCGGTGGCGGTAACACCGGGCCCCGCGTCTTCGAGGAGCTCGCGGCCAACTTCCGCAGCTTCATCGCGTTGCTCAACGAGGTCGCCGACCGCCTGCTAGCGACGTCGGCGACGTCAGACGGATCGGTGCTGAAGCTGTATGAGCGCTGGGTCAAAACCGGCAGCTCGTCTCTCGCCGATGAGCTCGCCGCGCTCGGTGTCGTGCCAACTCGGGGTAACGGGACGGTGCATTGAGCGCTGAACTGAAGCTGGACCAAACGCAGCGCGACTTGCTCGCCCAGGTGCAGCGCGGCATCGAACATCTATACGGCCTCGATCGCACACCCGACGTGAGCGACTTCGTGAGGCTCGACGCTTCCGGCCGCGAGACGGTGCTGGTTCGCGAGGAGGACGAGGACGTCGAGATCGCCGTCATCCTGCCGGCTGGCTTCAAGGACGCGCCGCGGGCGACCGATCGTTTCATGCAGGTCGTCGAGGGCGTCAGCCATTTCGTCTACTTGGCTCATCGCGTCCGAGCCGACCGATCGACCAC
>JAUIKB010000492.1 GCA_030430975.1 Polyangia bacterium | reverse complement strand
GCTCACTCGGCGGCCGCTGGTCGTTGGGATGCCAGCTTGCGTTGAGCCACCTGGTCCAGCATCTGTAGGAGCGCTGTCGCCACGAAACGCATCGCTTCAAGCGCCATGTCGGTGTGGTCCTCGAGGATCTCGAAATACACGCGCGGCTCGAATCTGATCATCACCAGGTCGGTCTCGGCTGTCGCGGTGTACCAGCGCGGCGACGACGACAGGGCGTCCAGGATCCCAACCATGCTCTTCGAACCGAACCGGAACGCTTGCCCTTCGTTCGTCACGCCTGCCAGCACACCCGAGACGATCCCAAAGTAGTCGTCGCTTGGATCGCTGGCTTTCCAAAGCACGGTGCCGCTCTTGACGCGGACCTCCTGAGCGGCGGACGACAGCTCCGCAATGGCCTCGATGAAGTCTTTACCGAACGGCAGGGCGCGATGGGTCCACATCATTTTCTCAACCAGGCCTAGTTCAGGCACTTCACTAGCGGGCGGACCTGGCTCGGGTGGGTTGTAGCCAGGGCCGCCCTGTAGCGAACGTCGGGTGTTGAGCATCTCCCGGGTCATCGCTTTGAGCACCGCGGATGCCAGGCGGAAGTTGTCTTCAAAAACGTCGAACATGTCCTCGACTGCGAGCATCAACGAAAGCGTCGGCTCAGCTGCGACGACGTGCTGTCCCTGCTCGCTTCCCGCGAGCGCGGCGAGGCCACCGACCGCGCCGCGCGCTTCCAAGCGGCGCGCGACCTCACCGTCCTTGAGAATGTCCACGGCACCCTCGAGCAGCATATGGATGTGTGTCACGGGTCGACCGGGTGCGATCATCTCGTCCCCCCTGGCAAACCAATTCAGCTCGGATACCTCCGCCATCGTGGCCAGATCGCTCGGGTCAAGGCCCAAGAATCCAGGGAATGTCCGGAGCGCCAAAATCCGCCCGATCAAGTCCCCCGAGGTCAACGCTCTACCCGGCACCGCCGTACCCCATTTCCGGCACGAGCGGTCCACGCGGGCGGAACCGGATGCGAGCCAGCGCGGACCGCTCACCGAAATCGCTGACGCTAGGTCGCGTGTCCATGTCAAACCCGAGTTCCTGAGCGTGGTAGACGGCAAGCCTAGCGACGGCCTCCAGCGGAGCGTTCGAGAGCATCAGCAAACAAGAAGCATAGCTCTCGCGCAGCAGATCGTCCGCTGGCTCGCCGGAAGTTGCGTCGAGCTCTTTTGCGGCAGGCACGTCAAAGTACGAGCGGAGGCGCTGCAGCCGCTCGGCATCGGATTGATCGTCAATCATCGCTAGCAGCGGACCACGGATTCGGTCCGGCACGAGGTTTTCGACTAGCTCGCGACTAGTTGCCCGCCGTCGACGATCCGACGAGACGATCCCAGAGTACACGATGCGGTAATCGTCGTCGGGCTCCAGGACGTGCATGAGTCGAAAGACGTATTCCGTCGCTTTGCCCTGCAGCGACACCAGCAGAGGAACCAACAGCTCGCTGGCGGGCGTCGCGTACTCGGTCTCACGCGCCAATCCGCGCTCAAGCAGCACTCGGAATCCGAGAATCGTCGTCGCCCCTCGCAGCGCGAACTCGCAAGTTGTCAGCACTTGTTCGCGATCCACTCGCAGCGTGGCATCGCTGGCACGGAGCTTTCCTAGGCCCCGTACGACCTTGAAGCGAACGACGTGGTCCTCTTCTTCTGCCAACGATTGCATCAGAATGTCGAAAGCGCGTTGCCCGCCAAACCGGCTGACGGTACGGGGGAGGTGCCGCCGGACGCTGCGGGTCGACCGCCCTGATTGGAGTTCTTCGGCTAAGAACTCGAGCGCGTCATCACCGTACGCGACCAAACTGGCCCGCGCCTGCTCACGCACATCGCGCGACTTGCCGAGCATCCGAGCCAGCAACGGGAGGAACTCTTTCTCCCGCTTTCCGTTAATCGAGCGCGCGACTTCTATCAGCACCGCTTCGTCCTCGAGTCGGGACAACTCGACCGCGATCCAGCTGAACCGTTTCGGATCGAGGTTTCGCAACCCCTGAGCCAACGCTAGGCGCTCCTCCGAGGTCCCCATGTTGACGATCCGCTGCAGCTCCGTCAGTTTTTCCGCTGGCTTAGTTGCGCCGGACTTCAGCTGCGACAGCAACGCTGCCGTTCGTACCGCAGGATGGGCATCACGGCTCATTTGCGCGATCAGTTTTGGGTCGTCCTGGCGCGCCGTGTAAACGCGCAGCGCTGCGGCGCGAATGAGCGGGTCTTCATGCTTGAGCATGCGGGCGGTCAGGCCGCGAACATCCGCGCGCTCACAGTCATCGAACAGCTCGAATACGCGAAGTACGACGTCGCGCGACGGGTGTTAAAGAATGAGCGCGGGGATCAACTTCGTCTTTCCGTAGCGAGCCAGCATCTCGAGCGCGCCGATGACCTCGAAGTCGTCCTCCGAACTCAGCGTTCCGATCAGCGTCTCGAGCGTATGGAGGTCCAGATTCGGCACGCCCATCGCCCCTTCGATGGAACCAGCTCGCAACGTGTCACGAAAGCGAGCTACGTAGTAAGGCTTGATTCCATAGATGCAACCGAGCCAAGCGGCAGCGATCACTACGAGCGCGAGCCCGATGTGCCACGGCGACGCTCCCAGTGCCGCGGCGGCCAAGAGCGCGACCGATGCCAAAGCCTGCCCACCGCGCTGCCCGAGTGCCTCAGCTAGCGCTTTGAAACGATCGCGCACGCTGCTGGACAGCGGCAGATAGAGGATCTCGGTACTGGTGCGGTGCACAGAGTGCCGCAGCGCCGCGTCGATACCCTTCAGGACCAGAGCCGAGGCGAGGGCGAAACTTGCTACAAACGCGATCGATCCCGCCAGAAGCAATGCCGGCATGATCAACTGCGTGCGGGCAACGCCAAGGCTACCCAGCAGCCGTGGCGCAACGAGCACTTGCACCAGTAGCGCCACGACATTTGTTACCGTATAGAATTTTGCGAACGTGGCCCCGAGTTCATGCGCGGGCACGGCACTTGCCACAAGCGACTTGAAGACGTAGTCGATCCCCGTCACGAGCAAGGTGGACACCACTACTAAAAGAAACAGCCGGCGAAGGTATGCATCACCCAGCAGCGGTTGTGTCGCCCCCACACGGATCACCTTGCGGTTCTGCACCGGTGGCGGCTGCCGAAACGCCGGCGCGCCGAGCGCGGTTATCGCAAACGCTATTGCTGCGGCGAGCAAGAGGTGCCGCGGCGGGAACCAGCCGGCGAGACCGGTGGCTATCGCTGAGCCGGCCGCCGCCCCCACCACACCCCCGGCGCCGATGAACGCGAACGTACGTTTGGCTTGACCGACATCGAACACGCCACCCAAGAGCGACCAGAACTGCACCACGACAACCGTCGCCAGCACGCCGCCCCACACGTAGATGCCGTACAGGATCGGAGTGCCTCCGACGCCGAGCCCCGCGGAAAACCACAGGCCGGTCGTCACCAACGCCCCGACCGCAAGCGTTGCAGCAAGCGCCGCACGTCGCGAAAACCTCGCCAACAAGCGCCGATTGAGCGCCGTCGCGATCAGTGCCAACCCCGCTATCCCGATATAAGCAAAGGGCAGATGGGTCGCCGGCAGCTTGGCCAGAAACATCGAATCGCGCGCCGTTTCCAGGCACGCATGGCCCGCCATCATGCCGGCCAACGTCAGGAAGCCGACCCACGCGTCGCGCGGGTCGTTCCCGTCGATCCCAATCAGTCGCCCTAGCACGTGACCCTGGAGCCACTATAGTGCGCGACCGACACCGGCGAACCCCCCTCCACACTCGATTTTCGCCGCGAGTCGGCTAACGCAGCTTGTTGCCGCGCTTGTCGTAGCGGGCGATGGGCAGCTTCAGCTCGGCGAGTTCGCTTTCAATGGAAGCTAAGTCGCCAGCCACGACGACCACATAGTCCTCAGGCTCGCAGAGTTCTTCGGCCGTCTGACGCGCCTGCGCGAGCGTTACTGAACGCACCTGCGAAGGCCATTTCTGAAGCCAGTCATGGGGACGGTTGTAAAGCGGCAGGTTCGCCAGCTGAGAAGCGATCGAGGATATGTTCTCGAAGCGGCCCGGAAATCCAAGCAACAGACCCTCGACAGACCGAGCGTGCTCCTTCTTCGTGATGGGTTCGTCGTGACACAGCTTGTTCAGCTCGCCGAAGATCTCCCCGATACTCGCTTTGGTCGTCTCGCGCTTGACCATCGCCGCAAGCGCAAACGTCCCTACGCTGCGGTGTCTGTCGAAGTAGCTGTACGCACCGTACGTGTATCCCTTGTCTTCCCGCAGGTTCATGTTGAGGCGACTGGTGAACGCACCCCCTAGCGTGCGATTGGCGACCTTGGCTAGAAACAGATCGTCGGCGTTCGCCCCGGGGGCGCGCCGGGCGACGCTGATGGCGGACTGGGAAGATCCTGGGAAATCAATCGCGTAGATGCCGTGAGCCAGCGCCGCCTTGGTCAGCGCGCGTGGCTTCGCTTTCGGCTTACCCTTCCAGTCCGCGAAGGCGGAATCGATGGCCTTGGCGGCCTCCTCGACCGACACGCCACCGACGACAACGAACGCCGCCCCCTCGGGTTTGAGCACGCGCGTGTACTGAGCGCGCACATCGCCTAGCGTGATGCGCTTGAGGCTCTTCTGGTCACCGCTCGAAAAGTGGCCTCCGTAGCCGGTGCCGAACAGCACCTTGCGCACGACCGCAGCCCGCGCCACCTGCGGCTTCGCCTCATTGGCGATCGCTTGCGAAACCCGCTGCTTACGCCTTCGAGTGAACTCCTTGTAAGGAAACTTTGGCTTCATGACCACGTCGGCCAACAGCTCCATCGACTTGCCAAGATTCTCGCTCAGCAGACTTAGGGAGAACGTCACGGCGTCCGTCCCGGCATTCGCGTAGTAATCGGTAGCGAGGCGCTGCCAGGCATCACTGAGTTCTAGAGCGTCCAACTTGCCAGCGCCCTCGTCCAACATGTCCGCCATCAGATCCGTCAGACCTTCCTTCCCGGGCGGGTCGCTCGCGGCGCCGTTGGGAACGACCAGGCGCACCGACACGAGCGGCGTCGGTCCACGCTGCAGGTGATAGAGCGGCATGCCGTTTTTGAGGGTTGTCTTCGAGATGGCCGGCAACTTGAAATCGACCGCCTTCGTCGGTGCCGGCAACTTGCTCCGGTCGGGCGCGTCGACGGGCGGCGGCGGTGACGTCGGCGGCGGTGCGGGCTCTG
>JAUIKB010000491.1 GCA_030430975.1 Polyangia bacterium | reverse complement strand
AAACCCCAGGTCCAACGAAGCGATCACGTCGGCGTTTGCGGTGAGAACCGGTCCGAGTTGCCCGATGTGCGTCATCATCCACGACTTCGACGTATCGCTCCCGCTGCCTGAGTAGTTGTACGCAAAGCGCAGCTTCATCTTGATGCCCGCGCTGCGCGCTGAGGCGAACACCGTCTCCAGTTTTTGCAGCAGGCTCGCTGGCAAATTTTCCGTCCGGTAGTTATCGAGACGAAACGGAGTCCCGGCTGAACCGTTCCATGGGGCGGATCCCATGTCGGACCACACCACCGAGTAGCCTTCAGGGTGGTCGCTGTCTCCGGACCGTGCCGACGCGAAGAGGCTCTCGCCGCCACGGAGCATCCAGCCGCGCTCCGGATTCAGTAGCTCCGTCGTGTCGTCGCCGGTGTAGTCGAGCTCCTGCGATCCCCCACCCTGACCGCTGCCCGCACTGGCGCCCACACCAGCCATGCCGCCTGAGCTGCCACCCGCGCCAGTCCCGCCCGCAGCCGAACCACCCGCATCCGAACCACCCGCATCCGAACCACCCATGCTGGTCGAGCCCGCGGTTGAGGAGCCGGCGCTTCCGCCTGAGCCTGGGTCGGATTGGTTCGCATCGTCGTCGCCGCAGCCGACGATGACAACCGCCAGAAGCGATGACGCGAACGCCATACCGCTGAGTGAACGTATGAGTCGCTGCATCCCTGGATGATAGCGCCGACGCGAAGCCACCTAGGCACCAGGAATCGCACACCGAGCGATTCGCCCCGACGCGGCGGCTACCCCTTCACGCCGCCCGCCGTCAGCCCGCTCACCAAGTGACGCTGCGCCCAGTAGAACATCGCCATCACCGGTATCGATACGATCAGCGAACCTGCGGCGAAGCTCCCCCACTGGGCATTGTGCTCGCCGACGTAGCGCTGCAGCACGACCGGCAGCGTGAGCATGTGTTCCTTACCCAGCATGGTCGCGGCGAGAATGTACTCGTTGTACGCGCTCATGAACGCGAACAGCGCTGTCACCGCGATCGCGGGCCGCGCCGCCGGAAGCACGACCCGCGCGAAGGCGCCGAAACGCGTCGCGCCGTCGACCATCGCCGCTTCCTCCAAGTCTTTCGGGATCGAATCGAACGCTCCGCGGAGCTGAAAGATCGCGAACGGCACGGCCGTCGTGGCATAGCAAATCACGAGGCCGCTGCGCGTATCGAGCAAACCCAGCGTGTCGAGCAGCAGGTAGAGCGGCACGGCTGCGCCGACCAACGGAAACATCTGGGTAGCGAGCAGCACGCGCAACCCACCACGCTTGCCGACGAAATCGAAGCGGCTCATCGCGTAGGCAGCGGGCAGCGCGATCGCGACACCGACGAGCGCAGTGGCGACCGAAACGATCAACGAGTTCGCGACCTGAAAACCGAAGCTCGGCGCGGAGATGACGTTGCTAAGGTGCTCAAGGGTGAACGGCGTCGGGATCGGCACCACACGACGTTCAGGGGCGCGGCCCTCCGTAAACGCCGTCGCTACTACCCACAGCACCGGGTACAGCGCGAACGCCACGGCCGTCACGGCGACGGCGTGGGTGCAGACGCTCTCGATCCAACTGGGCTGGTCCCGAGACTTCGACATACCCCGAAGTCCATGTACCCCAGCGAACGCCTCACCACACGCAGAACTTGCGCACCCGGCGCTCATATCGCCGCAATTTCGATGGGAATGTGGCCGACGCTGGAATTGTCCAAGCGAGCCGGGCACACTGAGATCCAGGGCGGATGGAAGTCAAATACACGTACGCGGATTGCGTCAAGAAGTCTGAACAAGTGTCCTGGCGTCTTGACGACGTCATGCCCGCGGACGCTCGGCTTAATTTCGACCTGGATTTTTTGCCGCAAGCGCTGGCGCCAACCCGGCTTGAATTCTTGAGCACCCGCGAACAGCGTTCGCTCAATCAGATCGCCGGCAACGCCTACCTGAATCTGTTTCACTTCGTTGAAGAGTACATCCTGGCAACGATGATGAAGCATTGTCAGGCCGAACTCTTCGGCAACTCCTCGGCGCTGCGGGCCCTGACTCGCTTCGTGGACGAAGAGCTGAAGCACCAGCAGATGTTTGAACGCTTTCGGGAAGCCTTCGCTCGTGACTTCGGGCATCCGTGTGCCGTGTTGGACAATGCAGCCGAGGTCGCCGGCCTCATTATGTCCAAATCGCCACTCGGCGTCTTGTTTACGACGCTGCACGTCGAGTGGATGACGCAGGAACACTTCACCGCCTGCATCCGCGATGCCCGAGCGGTGGACCCATTCTTCAAATCACTGCTTCACCACCACTGGCTCGAGGAATGCCAGCACGCCCGCATCGACACCCTCGAGGCGATCAAGCTCGCTTCGGGACTCAACCGCGATCAGCGCGAGGCGGCCGCCGACGAATACATAGAAATCCTCGGCGCCCTGGACGGGCTGTTGGTACGACAGGCCGAATTCGACGTGGAGTCACTGCAGGCCGCCGCCGGTCGGGTGTTGCCAGAGAACGAAGCCGATCGGGTCTTGAACAGCCAACACCGGGGCTACCGGAAAACCTTCCTTTGGTATGGGATGACGCACCGCAACGTGCAGGAGATCCTCACCGAGATGGCGCCACGTGCACTCGAGGTCGTGCAGGCGCGCGCTGCGGACATCTCCAGCGACACGGGTCCTAAACAATGACGTCCCACATGATCAAAGAGGTCACCGAGCGGATCGAACGGGTGCTCGGCAAAGAAGGCGCCGCTGCATTGATCGCCACGTCATGCACAGAGCTCGGCATTGAGCAGTTGAAAACCTCCGATGACGTCGCCCGCCTGGGCGACCTATTGATCGCATCCGGCGGACTCCACGAAGCGATCGGTCGGGCGATCAAGGTGAAGGCGATCCTGTCCGGGGCGTCCGGCGCAAAGCACCGGTCCTAGCGCACAAACTCAGCACCGGCCAACGCCACCGAACTCCGATTCTGCGGAGTGTACACGGTGCACTCCGATCCAGCTCAGCCGCGGCTCAGTGTTTCGACGCAAGGCGGCAGCGACCTGACCAGTTCACGCCGCCTCAGCGCGAACGCCTGTCCCGAGCCGCGCCATCAGTCGTGAGCCGAAAAATAACAAGAGGAAAATCAGCACGGCGTACGCTGAAGCATAGCCGTATTGCGCCTGACGGGTGAACGCCCAGCGGTACGCCTCGCTCACCAGGATCTCCGTCGTCCCGTCAGGTTCACCGCCCGACACGAGAAACACCACGTTGAACATGTTGAACGTCCACACTGCGCCTAGGATGACGGCCGGGCCCAAAACCGGAGCGACCATTGGCAACACGACCCGACGCAGACGCTGAAACCGCGTCGCACCGTCCACCTCAGCCGCCTCAAGCACGTCCTTGGGAATCGCCGTCAGCGCGCCCAACACCACGACCATCATGAACGGAAACCCAAGCCAGACGTTCGTGGAAACGTTGGCCGTGAACGCCGTCGAAAAGCGACTCCACCACGAGAACGGCTCTACACCAAACAGCTCCAGCACCGCGCTCACCGCGCCGTACTGGCGACTAAACATGCCCTTCCACGCGAGCGCCGTAACGTATGACGGCACCGCCCACGGCACGATCAACAGCACGCGATACACAGGGCGGAGACGCATCGTCGGTCGCGACAGGATTAGGCCCAGCGTCAGACCGAGCAGCAGATGGAGCGCGATGTTGAGCACCGTCCACAGCACCGTCACTAGCAGCACCACATAGAACGAGCCCGTCGACAGAAGCGGCCGACCACGTGCCGTCAAGATATCGAGAAAATTTGCTAGCCCAACGTAGTGCATGTCGCCCTGCGGTCCGGCAAACAGCGACGTGATGGCTCCGACAAAGATCGGAAACAGCACCAGCAGCACAATCGCGACCACCGCGTGCGCGACCCAGGCATACGCCGGTACCGAGCGTTTCACTGCGGGAAAAAACTCTCCCTGACGCGCGGCCCGCACCAGCCAAAACGCACCCAGCAAGCACAACAGCCCCACCACGATCAGCGCCGGCGTAGGTGAGGTGGGCGGCGGCGGCGGCTTCATCACGTCGTCAAAGCGACCCTTCGCCTCCGAAAGCGCGACCGCGGGCGGCACCGTCCCGGCCAGCGCCTTGCGCAGCGCGCGACCGGACGGTTCCCACGTCGCGCGCATCGCCGGTGACGACGGCATGACAACCGCCGTACGTGCCTGCTCGGCGAAGGCGCGCACTACCGGATCGTCCGCGCCCGGCGGGGGCTTCGCCAGTGCCGTGACTTGACCGCCCACCCTGGTGCGGACCGGCGCCGCATCGATCGCGAGGTAGCGCGCAAGCCGCCCGGCGCGCGGGTCCTTCGCTCCCTTCTTGGTCAGCGACACGCCCTCGACCGTGAGGTACGGCCGCATCGGCAGCCCGGTCGCCTTGAGCTTCGGTAGTGGCGCGACCCTAAACGGAACCGTGCCTTTGACCGTGCCGACAAACCACGGCCCGCTGATCGCATATGCCGCCCGACCAGTGGAAAACAGCTGCCCAACCAGCGCACCCGATGCCTCTTCGGGCACGACGCCGCGCTCGACGAGCTGGCGCGTGAAAGCGACGGACCGTTCCGCCTCGGTGCCGACGAATCCGTAGCGTCCGTCGTCGGTGAGCTGAACGCCACCGAACGCCGCCAGAAACGGACCGTGGAAGTACGGGCTGTGCGCTTCGTACGCCAGCCCGTACTGCGCTCCTTTGGCTCTGAGCGGCTCGAGGAACGCGTCCGACAGCAAGTCCTCGATGTACGCGGGCGGCTCGCTCGTAATCCGCGTGTTGATGAACAGCGCCAAGCACTTCAACGCCAACGGTAGCCCCAGCACCTCGCCGTCGCGCGTCATCGCCCCAAGTGAGGTGTCGATGAAGCGCGCGCGGTCCGCCTCCGTCAAGTTGCCGTAAGGCGCGACCACCCCACGGCGTCGATAGTCCCCAAGGCGTTCGTGAGAATCGATGAACACGTGCGGCCCGTGTTCGCGCGGCGCAGCCGCCTGGAGCTTGGCGGCGAACGCGTCGTGGGCAACATGCAGCGTCTCGGTCTTGACTCCGGTCGCGCGCTCGAACTCGGCGAGCGCCTGAAGCAGCGCCGCCTTCTCCTGTTTGTCGTAGGCGTGCCAGACCTGCAGCGGCTCGCTGTGCGCGGGTCGCGCGACCACCAGCAGCAGCAGGGCGACTACGA
>JAUIKB010000490.1 GCA_030430975.1 Polyangia bacterium | reverse complement strand
GTCGGGCACCGGCCGCGTGAAGGCGCAGTAGTGGCACAGCAGCCGGCGCGGGCGCAGGTGGTACGTCAGGCCGATGTCGCAATTGGGGCACATCACCACCTCAGCCGTGACGATGGAATCACATCCTTCACAAACCTTGTAGGCCACTGGATTGTTGGCAATTTCCCTCGCTTTCGCGAGCCGGTTTTGCTGGGCGGTGTCGGCTGCTCCAAGTCGGCCCCAGCCCAGGCTGCTGCGTCCACGGGGTGCGCGGACGCAGGGCTGATCGCCGTACGCATGCGGAGCCAGGGCTCTCATGCTGCGGCTCGAGTCGATATGCGTATGGAAATAGCGAGCGGCAAGCTCACGGGGACTGGCTACAAGTTCGCCGACCCCGAGGGGAATGAGCCGGTCCCGACGCGGATCGATGCGTCCACTGATGCCGCCGTTGTCCAGTCTGTCGTCGGCGTGCTGAAAGGCGTGTGCTCCCCGATCGAGACGGCGGGTTCGGCGCCTCCGTCCGCGATGGGCGGGGGCTCGACGAGCTACGAGTTGATTTACGCGGACCGCACGGTTGCCGCGGTGCGTCGCGAGCCCGAGACGGCCGGCACGCGGTATCGCGAACTCACCGTCGAGCAGTTCCGCAAGCTCGGGGAAGTCTGGCCGCACCAGCAACCGTAGTCGGTGGATTGAAGAGCCGGGGCCGCTGCGGGGGCGTGTTATGCCTTCGGCTATGAAGGTCGAGCTCCCCCCCGTTCACATCGACAGCGCGTTCGACAGCGGCAACATCATCAGCGGAATCACGTCGCAACCTGGCGAGCTGCGGTTGAAGATCCGTCCCGACGTCGGCGATGAACACCTGCAGTGGTTTCACTATCGGGTCGCCAACGCTCGAGGACGTGCGCTGGTGATGCATATCGAAAACGCCGGCAAGGCGAGCTACCTGGACGGCTGGACGGGTTACCGAGCGTGCGGGTCGTACGATCGAACGAACTGGTTTCGCTGCGACACGACGTACGAAGACGGCCAGCTGACGATCCGTCACCGTGCGGCGGCGGACCACGTATACTTTGCCTACTTCGCTCCGTATTCCCTTGAGCGACACCGTAACTTGATCGCCCGGGCCGATCGGCGTCCGCGCACGTTTGGGACGATGTTGGGCGCGACCGTCGACGGTCGCGGTCTCGACATGCTTCAGATCGGGGAACCGATCGAAGGCCGCAAGCGATGTTGGATCATCGCGCGCCAGCACCCAGGTGAGACCATGGCCGAGTGGCTGGTCGAGGGTTTGCTCGAGCGGCTGCAGGATACCGACGATCCGTTGTCGCGGTCGCTGCTCGAGCGCGCTGTGTTTTACGTGGTGCCCAATATGAATCCCGACGGGAGCTTTCGCGGTCATCTGCGAACGAATGCGGCCGGCGCGAACCTCAATCGGGAGTGGGCGGAGCCGACGATGGAGCGCAGTCCGGAAGTATTACTCGTCAGAAACGAGATGGACAAGACGGGGGTCGATTTCTGCCTCGACGTGCACGGCGACGAAGCGCTGCCGTACAACTTCATCGCTGGGTCCGACGGCGTCGAAGGACTGACCGAACGGATCGTGACGGCGCGGCGTGACTACGAAGCGGCGCTCGTGACCGCGAGTCCCGACTTCCAGACGAAAGTCGGCTACCCCAAGGCGCCGCCCGGCAAAGCGAACATGACGATGGCGACGAACCAGATCGCCAAGCGGTTTGGTGCTCTGGCGATGACGCTCGAGCAGCCGTTTAAGGACACGATCGACACGCCGGACGAGATGTACGGTTGGAGTCCGCCGCGGTGCCGGAACCTCGGGCGCGCGAACCTGAACGCGCTGCACGCCGTGCTCGATTCGCTCGGCTAGGCGTCACTCGCAGGCCGGCGCTTCTTGTCCGCAGCCGAAGACCGATAGGCACTTCCCGAGTTCGTCGGGCGCCGCGATCGAGCCGCGCTCGACAGGGTGGTCCGTTTCGCTCGCTGAGTGCCCGATTGATCTTCGAGCCCTGATCGGATCGCGTTCGGCTAGCGGGCGTACCAAGGCGCGTAGACCGGCAGAATATCCGTGCCGTTGCCGCCACGCGGGATCGTGAGCGCGTCGGACTCTGTGATACCAGTGCGCCCGCCCAGCCATATCTCAAGCCGCAGGTTGTTGGCTCCTAGTGTTTCGTCGTACACCTTGGCGTAGGGCCGTCGTAGCCGTCACAGTTGATGTCGCCGGCAGCTTGAAGCGAGTTCCACGGTCCTCCCGCGCGTTCGGAGACCGCGTAGCTAACGATGCCGTCGTCAACGCCGCCCGACAGCGCTAGGAACCGCCGAACGTCAGGCTGAGTGGGTGTCTTGTTGGATTCGACTTGGAAATCGATCAAGCCGTCACCGTTGACGTCTCCGATCGGGCTCGCGCTCGACCACAGTTCGTTCGGTACGGCGATGCGAGCGTAGGTGACGGGAGCTTGGATGCGTCCGCCGTTCGTCGTGAGCAGAACGACGCGGATCGTCTGTCCGTAGGCATCGTAGCCGAGCACGTCTGGCGATCCGTCGCCGTTTAGATCGCCGGCGCCGAAGTAGCTGCGCACGTCTAGGGCTGGCTCGACGAGCGACGTCAGGACGTCGCTGTTGTCGGCAACGATTTCGAAGCGCGTGGATGCGTCCAGCTGCGTCCAGTGGAACGTTTCTGGTTGTCCATCGCCATCGAGGTCACCGATTGTCGTCTGGTCGAAGCGCCCGGTGCCGTCGAGTACTCCGGGCGCCGGACACTCGGCGTCAATATCCCTCAGCTGCAGGGCACCGCCTTCGGAGCGTAGCACTTGGGTCGGCCCGCAGGTCTGCTCGGCCGCGCCTTGCTGGTAGGCGTCAAACGCGACGTCCGAGGAACCGTTGCCGCGCACGTCGCCCAACGGGAACGCGATCGGGTTCTGGCCGAACCCGAGTTTGAGCGCGAAGGTTTGCGGGGCACCGAATCCGTTGGACGACCCGAGGTAAACGCGCGCTTGATGCGCTGGGGTATCGAAGCCGACGTTCTCCGGGACGACGAGGTCGCCGAAGCCGTCGCCGTTCAGGTCGAGGCCGGCGTCGCAGGTTGCCGTCTGCGTGGCCGGAGGAACGTCGCTGGTGCCATCAGTCTCGGCGGTGGATTCGACTTGGCCGCAGCCGAGCAGCGTGCACATGCCGACGGCGATCAGTGGGGCTCTCATGGGCGCGCGAATGGCAATAGCCGTGCCGACCCAACGGCTCGGTGCCGATCGCGCGCGACCGATCTGATGTGCCTCGATGGGCGCCCCAAAAACCCTATTGATAACCGGGCAGTGCCCGATTCTGGTGCGGCCTGGCCAGGCAGTCGCGGCGCCTCCTACGACCCCTGCCAAGTTGTGCCAAGCGGGCTGCATTTGAGCCACATCTCGCGGTTCGTGTCATGGCACAGGCTCTGCAATGGGCCTCGCCATGAAGAACATCACATCGGTCGTGGCACTCGTAACTCTCACCGTCGCCTGCTCGGGGAGCAGCTCCGATACGAACAACCAACCCGCCGGCGGAGGGGCCGGCGGCATGGGCGGACAAGGTGGTAGCGGTGCGCAAGGTGGCAGCGGAGCGCAAGGTGGTAGCGGAGCGCAAGGTGGCAGCGGAGCGCAAGGCGGCAGCGGAGGGACGTCTGAGAATCAGGTCAACTACGACATGCTCAAGACCTGTGAGCCCACTCTTGCGTGCCCGCTGGCGGTCACCGATCACGGAGAAGCGCCCATGGTCGGTGACCTCGGCTGCATCCTCACGGCCTTGCGTGACCGCAGCCCGGGACTGTACCGGTACGAGTCTCGCGAAACGATGACGGATGGTGCCAGTTCGACTGACTATTTTTTCTTCATAGAGAAAGACGGAAAGGTGACCGTCGGCAGCGAGTGGCAACCGATCGATGGTTCGAATGGCGTCAGTGCGACCCGTCAGTGCGATCTCAAGAGCAAGGACTATTACGACGAATGCCTCGGTGCGGTGAACGATGGCACCGACGAGGCTTGGGACTGCGTTTCGGCGGCTAGCGAACCGCCATGGTTTGTAAACTGCGTCGAGCAAGAGCCGACCTGCGAGTGATCATGGCCGGCAGAGCGTCGCGCGCCGGCGACGCCGGTCAATTTACAACCCGGCTTCAGGGTGGGTCACAGTTCTCGGTCGTGACGTAGCGCGAACTTCAGCAGCGCCTGGGGACCGGAGAGCTCCAACTTGCGCACGGCTGAGGCACGGTGGTTCTGCACCGTGCGATAGCTGATGCCGAGCACGCCGGCGATCTCGCGACTCGTCTTGTGCTGCGCCAACAGCTTGAGGATGCGGCGCTCGGTTGGCGAGAGCGCCCCGACCGAATCCGCTTGAACATGGGCTGTGCGTTGTGGTCGCGCGCTGGCGGATGGCGCGTGTAGGCCACCCTCGGCGACTCGTAGCAGGCACTCGATGAGTTCGTCCTCCGCCGCTTCTTTGCGCACGAAGCCATGCGCGCCCAGTTCGAGGGCGCGGTCTGCAAGCTCCTCGTGCATGCTCAGCACGACGAGGCGCGGCGCGTTTGGTCGTCCGCGTAGCTCGGTCAGGACATCCAGGCCGTCCAGGCCGGGCATCGAGATGTCCAGCACTGCGATGTCGATCGCATGCGATCGGATAGCTGATAGCGCACTAGCCCCGTCGTCGGCCTCCGCGACGAGTTCGAAGCGATCGTCCTCTTGGACTAGGTCGCAAACGCCCCGACGAAACAGCGGATGATCGTCAGCGATCAGCAGGCGTATTAGCACGCGGAATTCCCAACGTAATGCGAAGGCCAGGTGGTTCGGACATGGCGAGTTGTCCGCCGAGTAGCTCGGCACGTTCGCGCATCGTGCGCAGACCGATGCCGCCTGCGTCGTGGGTAGCGTCGATGCCGCGACCGTCGTCCTCGATCTGCAGAGCAACGTCCGCTTCGTTTACCTTAAGGCTGATTCGTACCCGGGTCGCCTGCGCATGGCGAACGATGTTGCGGTGCCGGTTGCGCAGGGTCGACGTGCGCAGGGGGCCGCGCCGGTCGGCGAGGCGCGGCGCCGATCCGAAGCTGCGGATGTGGTCGGCGCGCGCCGCGGGCTCGTGGCGCAGGTGCCAGCCGAGCGATCGCAGGGTGCGAGCGAGGTCGACGTCCTCGCCGTACATGAAGTAGGACGAGTCGTAGACCTCGCCGCGGACCCGTTCCACGTCGTCGAGCGCGGACCGGCGC
>JAUIKB010000489.1 GCA_030430975.1 Polyangia bacterium | reverse complement strand
TGCGTTTGACGCGCCGGAATCGCACATCAGCGTGGCCGAGCGATTGAAAGAGGTCATCCCCAACTCGCACATCCTCGACCAGTACAAGAACGAGGATAACCCGCTCGCTCACCAGCTGGGCACCGGCCAAGAGATCTTGGATCAGACCGACGGAAAGATCGACGCGCTCGTGGCGACCGCGGGCACCGGCGGCACCATCACCGGCATTGCGCGCGTCCTGAAAAAGGAAGTGCCTAACTGCCAGATTATCGGCGTGGATCCCGACGGTTCGATCCTCGCTGGGCCCGGGGAGATCAAGAGCTACAAGGTCGAAGGCATCGGCTACGACTTCATCCCCGATGTGCTCAAACGCGATCTGGTGGACCGCTGGATCAAGTCGAACGACCTCGAAGCGTTTCGCGTCGCGCGCAAGCTGATCAGACAAGAGGGCCTGCTGTGCGGTGGCTCCGCCGGCGCGGCCGTCTGGGCCGCTATGCAGGTAGCCAAGGAGCTGCCGCCGGACTCAACGATCGTAACAATCCTCCCGGACTCGGTGCGCAACTACATGACGAAGTTCGTGGACGACGCGTGGATGCGTCAGTCGGGCTTCGCCGAGCTACCGATGGAGTTGGGCAGCATCGGCGACATCATTCGCACGCTGCCGCCGCAGACGGTCATCACGATCGAGGACGATCGCTCGCTGGGCGATGCGGTCGAGCTGTTCAAGCGTCATGGCATCTCCCAGATGCCGTGCGTTTCAAAGGGCCGACTGTCCGGCATCCTGACGGAAACCGACCTGCTCGAGCTGCTCGTCGGCGGACGCGGTCGTGACACGCCGATCGCTGAAATTATGGTCCGGCGAGTCAGCACCGTCGAAATGCACAGCTCCGCCGATGAACTGCCGGCGATCTTCGAAAAGGGCGAAGTCGCGATCGTCGTCGACGGCGAGCGCCGAGTGCAGGCGATCATGACCAAAATGGATCTGATCGAGTTCCTGGCTGGCCGCGCGCGGCTGGCCGGCATTCCGGCGTAGCGTCGCGACCGTGACGGACTTGCGCACTCTGCAAGTCGCGTCAGGTTCAAGGTTGCTCACCGCGCGAGCCGCGTCAGCTTCTCGGGATTGCGAATCTGATACACGGTGCGCACACCATCGTCACACAGATCGATCGCTAGAACCGCCACGCGGGGCTCCCCGGCCTGGCGGATGACAAACCCCGGCAAGCCGTTGACCACGGTCTGCTCGATCGACACCGGGGGTACGAGCGGCCACTTGCTGCTCGCTCCGACGACGAAGCGCGCGATGTTCTCTGCGCCCTCGATCGGGTTCCGCGCCGACGGCACTTTGCCGCCACTGTCCGTGAGGAGCAGAGCATCCGACGTCAACACCGCGCGAAGCGGTGCCGGATCGCCGGTCTGCGACGCCTGCAGGAACGCAGCCAGCACGTCGTCGATCTGGGCCTGGGTCGGCTGGTACCGAGACCGCAGCGCCCGCACCTGAGTCCGAGCCCGCGAGGCGAGTTGACGACAGGCTTGCTCGGAGCGGTCGAGCGCGTCGGCGATTTCCGAGTAGTCGGCGTCGAACACGTCTCTCAAGATGAACGCCGCACGTTCCAGCGGACTGAGCCGCTGAAGCATCAGCATCAGGGCGAACGAAACGTCTTGCTGCTGTTCCACGGGCGAGGTCTCCCACTCGAGCTCGGCGCCGATCACCGGCTCCGGCAACCAGAACCCCACGTACTGTTCTCGACGAGCGCGCGCAGACTTCACGCGATCGAGACACAGGCGGGTCACAATCCGACGCAGATAAGTACGAGGGTCGTCAAGGGACGCCCCATCGCGCACCCGCAGGAATGCGTCCTGGACCACGTCGTCGACGTCGCTCCAGGTGCCGAGCATCCGATACGCCAGCGCCTGAAGCTCCCGGCGATGCGGTTCAAACCAGTCCGCGCCCGTGCTTACCGTCGCTCCCGCCATCCGCTGCCTAGCCTACGCCGCGGCTCGTCGCAGCGGTACCGATTCGCCGCCGACGTCGACGTGCAACGCACACACGCCGTGCCCGAGTAGCTTCTTCAGCATGGGGTAGGTCCGACCCGCCGTGACAACGAACGCCACGGCCGTCAGCCCGTCCTGGCCGAATCGCGCCACCAGCTGGTCGCGCAACGCCGCCTGCTCAGGCCCGTCCGCCAACACCGTTCGGCAGTACGCGATCACGAGATCGACGTCCGGATCGTTCGTCGCCTCGGAGCGCACCACGGCTTCGATCATCGGGTCGGGGATGCCGGCTTGTTGGCACAGCTTCACGCCGAGCTGCACACACGGCCCGCAGTCCTCGTGGATCGAACCGACCAGCTTTGCCAAGTGCGCTGCCCGAGGCCGCAACGTACCGTGATAGCTCGCCATCCCCCCAACGCGCTGGAGCACGAACAGACTCTTGGGGTTCGCCTCCAGCATCGCGTGCGCGTAGGCCATATCGTAGTCGTACGCTCGCTCGAACTTGCGCAGCTGACGCCCTAAAAACCACTTCAACATCGCTTGATCCTTTCGGTTGCCGAACGCCGGAGCAGCGCTCACACCCAACACGAATCAGAGCTGCTGCGTGTGACGTGAAATCGACCTGAAGAGAATTTTCTTGGTGCGTCAAACGGCTGCTCGAGCCGTGGGCCACACCCGGCAGCCAAGTTTTCGGTCACATCGCTGGCACGGCGATGTCGCATTGCGCCTGCACACCCAGACTTAATCGACAGCAGCCCGCCGCGGTGTCCTACGGTTGTGAACTCCGGGGACGCGTGAACCAGTTCACCGGACCTGGTCAGCGCCGAGACCCGCACGGATGCACTACAAGCCAGCCGGATCGATCGTGATGGTCCACTCGTCGAACGTCTTGCCGTCGATCGTTTTGAACGTGCCGCGCGCCTTGGTGTCGTCGCCATCGACGCCGAATTCGATGAAGACAGCGCCGCCCTCGGCTTGGCCGTCCGCCACCGGGGTGCGCTGGTTGTCGATAATCGTCATGTTTGACGCATATCCAGCCGCCCACCACGTGTCCGTATCGTGCTGCGACTCGTAGTCGCGCAGTCCCACGCCGCCCATGCCGTTGTACATCACGAACGTGCGCCCCACCGCGAGTTCGATCAGGTCGTAGTCTCCCATCGAGCCGTGTCCCATCGCGGCGTTGCCCACGTCGGCGAGGGTATACGTCCGACCGTACGTGTGTTCGTGACCGTTGACGACCATGGCGCCAACCTTCGCGCACTCTTGGTGCACCTTATAGCCGGTCACGTCCTCTTTTCCGCCCAGATTCATGTCGGCCTGGTTCAGGTGCCACCCGCAAATTCGCCATAAGTGATCGCTCGCGCCGAGTTCCTGATTGAGGAACGAAACGTGATCGGTCGGGTACAGGCCGACTGCGCTCAAGACGACCTTTAGGCCGCGGAAGCTGCACGACTGGTTCAGGCCTGGTTGCCCCTCACACTCGATCTTGGGCGACTTCTTCAGCTTGCGCTCGATGACCTCTTGGTATTCCGTCAGTTTGACGATGTCGTGATTTCCGACCACGGCAACCCATGGCAGGTCGCCCAGCCCGTCATCCATGAGCTTCTCCCACGCTGGCGGGTCGTCACCGTAGTCAAAGTCGCCGAGATGGATCACGAAGTCGGCTTTCTCCTCGGTGATCATCTCGAGGACTTCGCGTGACTCCGCGCGATTGCCCTGATCTCCGAACAGCGCGATCTTCAGTCCGGCCTCCGGCTTCTGCAGGGCGCCAGACGGGCTGCCACCCGATCCACCGGCGCTCGCAGCGCTACCGCCCGATCCGCCCGACGCGGATCCGGCCGACCCCCCGGTACCCGTGGCCGCTCCCGAATCGTCACTGCTACACGACCACGCGACTGCTACCACCGCGATCAACGCACCGCTCAACCACGCCTTTCGAATGCACATGGGCTCATTGTACGGAGCCGCTGGCCGACACGCACGGGTCGGTTCCGAGGCGTTGCAGACACGTCACATTCGGGTCGCCAGGCGCGGCCAACGATCTACGCGGCGGGACGTCAACCGGGCGGGGATGAGTCGGGCGCGGAGTCTGGCCCAGCCGTTGCATCGCACTCGGTATGAACCCGCATCGCGTCCTAGCTTGGGTGATGTTCTCGGCAGCACCCATCGCAGCCCAAACGCTGCCTAGCACCGCATCCTTTCCACCGGTTTCCAAGCCTAGTCCGCCGACACCAACGCCGCCCCCAACTGCACGGACCGCGCCCGTGGCAAGCACTTCGGCACCATCGCCCGGTGTTGCACCGAGCGCACGCCTCATGCACACACCTGAGCTTCAGCGACCACAGCCGACCGACTGCTCGACGGCGCGGCGCTGGTACGGATGGCAGACGCTATTGGTCGACGCCGTGGCCACAGCAACCTTCCTATTCCCGGCACCCGAGCTCACAAGCCTGGGGCTGTTCGCAAGCGGCCCGATCGTTCACGCTGCGCACGGCAACACGGCCAACGCATGGGGCAGTGTCGGGCTGCGAGTCGGCGCCGTGGGCGGCGGAATCGGGCTGGGTATCGCGTACGCGAACACACAGGACTGCGGAAACAGCAGCCTGTGCGGCTACGGCTTCATGGCCGTGGGTGGCGCCCTCGGAATGCTGGTTGCGGTGATCGTTGACGCCACCGTCCTAGCCTACGACGATGTACCCCCACCAGCGCCGCGCCCTGCGGCGTTGCGCCTCACGCCCGGCTTGAGCGTCTCCGACCTCGGCGCCATGACGACGGTGACTGGTTCGTTTTGATAGGATCCCCAACGGGATGAGTCTTACTAGGGTGAACCGACACGCCGGACCCGAAACACGGATGCGAGGAATCGCGGTGGGCAGCGAAGACGTGCCTGGAGCATACTCCCTCCGTGAGTGGGACGACGGCATCGAAGAAGAAGCCCGCGAGGAAGAAGACCGCTAAACGCCCCCGGCCGTTGTCAGGGTGGCTCAGCGAACGCCACATCGTCGGAAAGCAGCTCGAACTCGACGGTAGGTCGGACCTCCACCTCGGCCCGGACCTTCGGCTGACCGACTGCACTCTGGTTTTCGTGGGACGCCAAACGTCGCAATTCGGCTCCGCCGTCACGATGGCGGGTTGCACCCTGGTCGGGAAACGCGCCACCCAGGCGCGATTTTCGATGAGCGAGGCGACCGATACACGCGTTGAGGGATCGTTCGCCAATTCCTGGTTCGGTAACGACTGCGGAC
>JAUIKB010000488.1 GCA_030430975.1 Polyangia bacterium | reverse complement strand
CGGCACGATGGGTGGCAGCTCCTCGGTAGGCGGCACCGCCGGCAGCAGCGCTGGATCGGGCGGGTCAGGCGGATCGGCCGGTTCAGGCGGATCAGCCGGCACGGCGGGGTCCGGTGGAGCGGCGGGCTGCGGTGCGGCGGATGGATTCGCGGGCGGGGCGTACGTCAACGTCTCCGCTTACGGCGCGAAAGGTGACGGCACGACCGACGATACTGCGGCCATTCAAGAAGCCTACGACAACGAACAGTTTGTCACGTTTGACCCCGGGGCACAGTACCGGATAACGGACACGATCGATTGGGACCAAGCTGGCGATCAGTACACGCAGGGCAACGGCGCGACGCTCGTGGTCACCTCTGGCTACATCGATGGTGCCGGGGTCAATATCGATAAGGCCTCCGGTGCGGCGTACGTCAAGCAGCTTAATATTGATGGTAATTCCAAGCTGCGAGTTGGGTTTGACGTCAACAGCTCATACCTGGTTTGCGATCTCTCAATCGTCGATATCTACGCGCCGAAGGGCGAAAACGGCACAGCGGCGGGCATCGCTGTCGACCTGAACGAGTCCACTGCGGCCAACTCCCGCGTCTTTACGGAATCCCTCATCAAAGGTGTAACCATCGACGGGGTTGTCGCCGACTCGACCGACTGCCAGGTCGCAGGCACCGGGGCGGGGGACGGCAACGCCAAAGGAATCCAAATGAAGATCTGGGAAGCGACCATTCCTAACTCGTTCACGATTGAAGACACGAACGTCACCAACGTGTGGGGTGACGATGCCGACGTGTTGGACCTCTTTCAAACCGACAACTTCGACACGTACACTGGCCAGAACTACATTCGAAATAGCAGCTTTTCGGACGGGAATCGCCGCGTTGCCAAGGCCCGCATCTCGAATACAACGTTCGTGAACACGACGTTCAGGAGTCCGTCATCGAGCAACCCGAACATCATCTGCACGGGCGTGGCGGTGTCGCTCATTGCGATCAGTCGGCCGTCGTATTCCCCGCCAGCGTACATTCCCAACGTGAAGTTTCAGGATTGCGATTTTCATGGTGACCCCTCAGATTTTTACGACAAAGAAATTGTTGTCATAGACGCCGAAGAAACCTACTTCGAGGGGTGCCGATTTCACCGGGTACCGGTGTTCTTTCGGCAGCAGTGGGGAACGGTCAATTTTATCGGCAACACATTCGATACGGATAGCTACCTTGATGACTACAACATCATCAACGGATGGGACTCGGGTAGCGGATACTCGGACTGCAACAATACGAAGAACTCCTCGCCGTGGGATCGACTGGTCGATTCGGGAACCTCCCAGTCCTGCCCGGTCAGTTGCTACGACGGGACGCAGAACGGAAGCGAGACAGCTGTGGACTGCGGCGGTGACTGTAAGGCCTGCTCAGGCGGATCAGGCGGATGAGTGGCCGATACAATGACGTTGCACGCTTGTCTGCAAAGTCGGTGGAAATGACGGGGAATCGATGTACGCAAAGCAGACTGCAGGCGCTGCTCGTCGTCCTCGTGGCGTGCGTCCTCACCAGCCCGGCGCATGCCGAAACGATCAACGTCGCGGCCACCGATGATTGGGCGGCCCGAATCAACGCGCTGAAGCCGGGGGACACGGCGATCTTAGCGCCGGGTCGTTACACCGGTTCGCCAACGATTCAGGTGGCTGGTCAACCCGGCAGTCCGATAACGGTCCGCGGGTCTGGCGTTCGCGAGGCGATCGTCGACGGTGAGTCGAGCAACCACGCGCTCCGCATCACCAGTTCTCACTTGGTCATAGAGAACATCCTGTTCACCAACCCGTCGCCGTACGGAATCGACCTCGACGGTCGAAACCCCGGTTACATCTTCGCCGATCCCGCTCGACCATCGCTGGCCGAGGGCATCGTTATGCTCGACAGCGACTCGGTGGTCGTTCAGCAGTGTCGGTTTCAGGACATTGCTACGCGCGGGATCATCAACATTCGGTCACACAACCTGACGTTTGCGCACAACATCTTCTTGCATGTCGGTGACGACACTGCGGGTGGCGACATCACCGCCGGTAGCGGAAGCTCCTCTCACACGGTACGCGGCAACCTGTTCGCCGGAAACGTCGACGGCGTAGTCCATCACGGCGCCGGGTCGGGACATCTGATCGAACGCAACCTGTTTGTGTACGGCACTTCAGAGAACGGCATCGATCTGAAGTACCACTGGCAAAAGGCGTCGGAGCCTCCGTCCTCGACGATCCAGTTCAACGTGATCTACGCGAACCACAATGCGTACAGCGGTGTTGAGATCCAAGACGCCAGCAAGAACATTCGGTTCCTTCACAACATCGTGCGCAACGCCGCTGTGTTCGGACTGCAGATACGTGGCCGATCGGTTGAGAATCCAGGAGCGTCCTTAGAGAACATCGAGATCATCGGCAACTGGTTCGACGGCGGAACGACCGGCATCAATGTGCGGGTGACTTCGTCGGCGCCGGCGAATGTGAACAACGCTTGGATCTTGCACAATGTGTTCACCAATTTCAGCCAAGCGTGCGCCAGCGTGAGCCACGGCACGAACCTCTTCGCTACCAACAACATCTTCAGCGGCTGCGGGGTGACCAGCAGCGTACCGGTGAACGCCCACACGAACCTATACGACGGGGTCTCGCCCTGGGCTGCGGATGGCTCACCGTTAACGGGTACGCCCGTCTACGCCACAGCTCCAGTCGGGCTGCTCGCGGCCGGCTCACCTGGTAAGGGGCAGGCGAGCGCCGTGGCCGGGCAGGCTTGGGGAAACGATGTCGGCTTGCCCGCGGAAGCCGCCAACCTCGGGACGCTCGAGAGTTCGATTCTAGCCGAGCTGGCTGGTTTTTTCAGTACGGAAGAAATAGCTGCTGGGATGGCGCAGGGCGGACTGCCCTACCAGCCGTCGTCACCCAACCAGGCGCCGACGATCGATGGCACGCCCACGGCTACTCCGAACCCGGTCGTCGTATCCAACACGACTCAGCTTAAAGTGGTAGCGTCGGATCCGGATTCCGGTCCTTCGCCGCTGACGTACACGTGGAGCTCGCCATCCGATCCCGGCGTTGTATCGTTCGATCCTCCCGGCGTCGCGGAGACAACCGCTACGTTCACCTCCTCCGGGACACATACGTTGCGGGTACTGGTGTCGGATGGCGTTGATCAAGTCAGCGCTGAACTCACTGTCGTTGTCGATCTTGGGGAGGCCCCGGCGGCGGTCGAGCTCGATGACGGTGATTGGACCACGTTGGAGATGAGCGAACCCGACGCCAACTTCGGCGGTGAAGAGCAACTTCGTATCAAGAACGATTCGGGCTCGCCGGTGGAGTACTCGCGGCATGTGGTTGGTAGCTGGACGCTCTCTGACGCGATCACGAGTCCCGTCCAGGCAGTTGAAATGTGCTTTACCTGGCATGCACCACCGCCGTCCGGCAACGCCTTCTCGCTGTATGCGGGCTCGCGCAGCGACGTGGTCGAAACGGAAGCAACCTGGAACGTGTATCGAGCCGGAGCGCCGTGGGACGACGTTGCCTCACACGATGCAGGCGTTCTGCTCGCGACCCACGACTTTGAGCAGAACGCTAGCGGCGAGTTCTGCTTCGCATCTGACGAGTTGACAGCCTACGTTGCCGATCATGTCGGGCAAGACGTCCCGTTCGTCATGCAGGCGGCCGATGCCACCCTCAATTCGTACGACCTGGTGTCGGACGATGGGGCAAACGGTTCGAGGCCCGTCTTGCGCATCACGTTTGCCGCCACTGGAACGCCGGGAGGCGACGCGGGACCCGGTGCCGGCGGCGGGCCAGGCGGCGATGCTGGTCCCACGGGCGACGGAGGTCCCGCCGGGTTGTCAGACGACGAGTCGGTCACGTCTGACGGCTGCGGCTGTCGGATCCGTTCCGGTTCACCGAGCGGGCCGGTGTTCGGTATTGGACTCCTGCTCGCTGCGTTCGTCCTGCGCCGCAGAGCCAGGATGAGCGCTCAAGCTTAGCCCGGATCGACTGGGCAAGCGTAGGCGCACAGGCCCCAAGAACTCGGAGTGTTGAGACCGGGCGCCGTCGTCGGAAAGGCGAGTGCGTCCGTGCGTCCCGACAAGTCGTAGTCGTTCATGGCGAAGCCGCACCGGTAGCGAGCGCTGAACGCCGGCTGGTACAGGAGCTCGTGTGACCACTCGATGGTGTAGCCGGTGTCCGGCTGCATGTCGTTGAGCGTGCCGTCGATTTTCGCTGAGGCAACGAAGTTCGAGTCGTATGACTTGTCGAACGTCGGTGGGTCGCCGTCGGTGTCGAGCGTGACGCCCAAGATATTCACGCTCAGTTTGACGGTGAGTGGGTCTGCGAGCACGGCTTCTTCGTTCGGCCTGAGGAAGTACTCGAACGAGTCGTCGCCGTAGACGTCGCCGTCCTTCGCTGTGATCGTCGCGCGCAGGTCCGTGTCGGTATTCTGACAGCAGCCGAAGAGCATGGGTGGCGAACCGTCCGTCCACGCCAGCCGACAGTTAACGCTGTTGTCGGTGGTGCTGGGGCCGGTGAACGGAATCGCTGTGGCGCTGGTCCAAATCGATTCGTTACAGACGCCGTCGACGTTCACGACGGACGGATTGGCAATTCGCGATATCACGTAGTCGACCGCCGGCGCTCCGCCGTTGCAGTCCGATCCGCCGCTGCCGCCGGCTCCGACGCCGCCGCTACCGCCGGCTCCGACGCCGCCACTACCCCCGGAGCTGCTGCCGCCGGTCGCGGCGCTGCCCGCCGTTCCGCCTACGGCACCGCTGCCGCTCTGTCCACCGCTCCCGCTAGCGGACCCGCCGCTCCCGCTCGTCCCGCCTGCGCCCGGTTCCTGCAGCTCGCCGAAATCGATGAAGCAGCCAGGAATGGCGACTGCAAGCAGTGCGGCCACGATTCGACGCATACTTAAGCCTAGGATCAAGAGCTTCTCAATACAATCGAAGTGGCGCAGGCGGGCCATCGTTGGTGAAACCGGCTATGACTGAGCCCTTGGCTGCTGCAGACAAAACCCGCACCTTGCACCAGGCAGGCTCCGGACAGGCCGAAGTCGCAGTGGTGCGGGTCGTCAGCGGGCCGGACGCCGACGCCCGCCTGCCGCTCGAAACGCGGCGGGCACGCAGTTTTGGCGTCGCTGTGGACAACGATTTGTGCCTGACGGACGAGACGGTTAGTCGATATCACATAGAAATGAGCATCGTGCCTGAC
>JAUIKB010000487.1 GCA_030430975.1 Polyangia bacterium | reverse complement strand
TGAATGGCGCCAAATGGGACGGGCTCGAGCAGGCCGACGACGACGCGATCGCGTCGATTTCGGGCGAAGCGCTGTCGGCGGCCTGGGGTCAGCAGTTCGACATCCAGAACGCCTCCGCTTTCGAGAAACTCGGGGCGATCCTCAGCATCCAGCTCGGCTATCTGCGCCTCGAGCGACGCGCAGATAGGGATAACAGGTGCATCTTCGGCTGCAGCGAATTCGCGCAACGCTGCCAAGTGCTTTGATGCAGCGAGATCCGCCAACGCCGCCTCATCGACGTTGGCCACGTAAAACACGCGTTTTTGGGTGAGCAGCTGGAGGTTCGCGATCACCTCGGCTTCGGTGTCACTGCCGGGGCTGAACGAGCGCGCGGGTTTGCCAGCATCGAGGTGAGCGGCCAGCCCTTCGCAGACCACGACTGCCGCCTTCTCAACCGCATCGCCGCTCTTGCTTTGTTTGCGGGCTCGCTCCAGCCGCTTCGTCACCGAATCCAGATCCTTCAACGCCAGTTCGGTGTGAATCGTCTCGACATCTCCGACCGGGTCGATGCGGCCGTCGACGTGAGTAACGTTCTCGTCCTCGAAACAGCGAACTACGTGCGCGACCGCGTCGACTTCGCGGATGTGGGACAGGAACTGATTCCCCAGCCCCTCCCCTTTCGACGCTCCTCGGACGAGCCCGGCGATGTCCACGAAATGAATGGTGGTCGGCAGCTTCTTTTCGGAGCCGTAGACTTTCTCCAGCTGATCCAGCCGGGGGTCCGGCACCATCACGACACCCACATTGGGCTCGATCGTGCAGAACGGGAAATTCTGCGCTTCGGCCTTACCGCTCGACAGCGCGTTGAACAGCGTGCTTTTGCCCACGTTAGGCAATCCGACGATCCCGCATGAAAATCCCATTTGCGCCGGCGTGTAGCGCCGACGAGCAGCCGAGTCGAGTGAATTCAATGGCGTACCGGACAGCCGCTTCGTCTGATAGATTCCCTGCGCTTGAGACGGCCGGCCTCGACCCGCCGTCGTGAAACAAGCGAAGGAGATCGCCATGGACATGTCGTTCACCCCGGAACAAATCGCATTCCGACAAGAGGTTCGGGAGTGGATCCAATCCGCCATGCCGAAAGACTTGCGCGCAAAAGCAGACGTCGACGGCAATTTCGACAACGCCGAAGTCATGCAGTGGCACAAGGTGTTGGCAAAGAAGGGCTGGGTCGCACCTCACTGGCCGGAGCAATTCGGCGGTCCGGGCTGGGATGCCACCAAGCGGTTCATTTTCAGTGAGGAGATCGAACTGTCCGGCGCGCCTGCGCTGAGTCCGTTCGGACTCGCGATGGTAGGCCCGCTAATCATGCAGTTTGGCAGCGATTGGCAAAAAGAGCGGTTCCTGCCGAAGATCCTCGCCGGTGAAGAAGTCTGGTGCCAGGGCTACTCGGAACCCAACGCCGGCAGCGACCTGGCGTCACTGGCGACATCAGCCACTCAGGACGGAGATCACTACATTCTCAACGGCCAAAAAACCTGGACGACCTACGCCCAGTACGCCGACTGGATCTTCGTGCTGGCCCGAACGAACCCGGACGTTAAGAAGCAGGCTGGGATTTCATTTTTTCTTGTGGATATGAAGTCCGACGGGGTCACGGCCAAGCCCTTCTTGACCACCGGGAACACGCCGGCGTTCTGCGAAACCTGGTTCGAGAATGTACGCGTCCCGGCCAAACAGCTCGTCGGCGAACCCAACATGGGCTGGACGTACGCCAAGGCGCTGCTCGGGCACGAGCGAACGCTGGTCGCCGCGGTCGGCATCTCGACTCGCGCGATTCTGCGCATCAAGCGCATCGCCGCCGAAACCAGCGAGGCGGGCCGTTCGCTGCTCGATCACCCAGGATTTCGCGCAAAGATCGCGCGACTCGAGATGAAGCTCGAGAGCTTGCGCATGGCTAACTACCGTGCGCTCGCCAGCGCCCAGCTCGGACACGCGCCCGGACCGGAAGCCTCGATCCTCAAGCTGCGTGGCACCGAGATCCAGCAGGAGTGCTTCGACCTGATGATGGAAGTGATGGGCGAGAACTCGCTCGCCTGGTTCAACGAGCCAGGTGTCATCCCGCCGCGCCAGCAGTGGGTTGCTTCGACCTTCAACTACGTCCGCGCCGCCAGCATCTACGCTGGCTCAAACGAAATCCAAAAGAACATCATCGCCAAGCTCATCCTTGGGCTGCCCACCAAATAGGAGAAGCCGATGAACTTTGATTTAACCGAAGACCAACAGCTCCTCGTAAAAACCGTCCAGAAATTCTGCAAAACAGAATCCCCAGTCGAGCGCGTGCGAAAGATGCGCGACGTCGAACGCGGCTGGACTCCCGAAACCTGGGCCAAGATCGGTGAACTCGGTTGGCTGATGGTCGCCTTTCCCGAAGACGCGGGCGGCCTCGGAGGATCCATGGTCGATGCCGGTCTGATTCTGGAACAACTGGGCAAGAGCCTAGTTCCAGAGCCATACATCGCATCGGTCGCGCTCGGCGGGATGGCGATCGCCAAAGCCGGCAGCCCGGAACAAATCGAACAGTTCCTGGCGCCGATGCTGGCCGGCGAGACCAGTCTCGCGCTCGCATACTCCGAGTCGGGCGCGAGGTTCAACCCTCACTGCATCGCGACGAAAGCCGAGAAAACGGCCGACGGGTACTCGATTACGGGAGACAAGACGTTCGTCCTCAACGGTCACGCCGCGGACCGGCTGGTTGTCGCGGCCCGGACCTCGGGTGAGGTCGGCGACGAAAAGGGCATCGGGTTGTTCATCGTCGATCCCGCAGCCTCCGGCGTCACCGTCCAACGCGTGACGTGCATGGATAGCCAAAACGTTGCGAACATCCGATTCGAAGGCGCCAAAGTTAGCGGCGGGCAAGTGCTCGGCGAGCCTGACGGCGCAGGGCCACTGCTGGATTACCTCGTCGACTGCGGTGCGGCCGCGACGTGCGCCGAAGGCGCCGGGGCGATGCAGGCTGCACTCGCGATGACGCGGGAATACCTAGTCGAGCGCGAACAGTTCGGCACTAAGATCGGTACCTTTCAAGCGCTCCAGCACCGCTGCGTCGACATGTTCGTCGAAACAGAGCTGGCCAAAGGCACCGCGCTGATGGCGATGATCAAGCTCGACGATCCCGACCCGAACGAACGCCGTCGCGCGGTGAGCGCAGCCAAATGGCAGCTCGCGAAAGGCGGCGGCTATGTCGGCCGGCAGGCCACGCAGCTTCACGGCGGCATCGGCGTCACAGACGAGCACGATATCGGCCTGTACTTCAAACGACTGCACATCCTCGGCACGCTATTCGGCGACGAGGAGTACCACGTGCGGCGTTACATGAACCTGCCAGGCTTCGTCAGCAACGTCGCTTGAACTCGAGGGGCTCAGTCAGCGGCTGGTAATTCGCCCAGCAATTCCGTGAGAATCGCGAAGCCCTCACGGAAGTGCTGGAGTTCTGCCTGTTCGTTAGGCGCGTGATAGTACGTGCTGCGTCCGAAACCCGTGATCTGGACATCGAAGCCGCGCCGCTGCAGGTCGCGCACGAGCGGCAGTGACCCGGTCATTGAAAACTGTTGAACGGCGTCTTGCCCACGTACCGTCGCCATCGCCCGCTTGAGTGCCGCCAGCCCGGGTGAATCCAGATGGCATGCGATCCCTTCCATGAAGCGACCTTTGGCCTGAAACGTCAGACGCGCGCGTTCGCCTCCAGCCGTGTGCGTCCTGGGAAAGTCTGCCGGCATGTCTCTGCGTTCGATCCGAGCATCTAGCTCGGCGATAAACGCCGCTGCGCCATCCAACGCCTCCGAGATCTCGTAGAACGGTGTCAGCCGGATATCGCCCTCGAGGGCGACATCGCCGGGGATCTTCGTGATCTTGTTGTTCGGCGCATCCACGACAGTCGACTTCAGGGTCGACGAAGTCAAAAAGCCGTACTCGGCCTCGCGCGCGTGGGGCGGGTACTTCTCGTCAAACCATGCGCGCAGCTTGAGCCCCGCAGCCATCGCGATCTCCAGTGCGTTGACGCAGTTGTGAGTCATACCGGAGTGACCGGTGACTCCCTGAACCGAGAGCCGCCACATCGCCACGCCGCCGGTTCCAACCGTCGGCCCGAAGTCGGCGCTGTCCAGCCAGTAGATAGGCCCGTCCTTCAGGTCGTCGATAGCGCCCTGGTCCACGACATAGTCGAGCCCACACTCGGGCACGGGCGCTTCTTCTTCATTGGCTATCAACACGACCTTCAGCGTCCGCTCGGGTCGATGTCCGGTTTCGGCCATCTGGCACAACAGATCGGTCAGCACCGCCACGTGCCCCAAGCAGTCCGTCACGCCGCGACCGTACAGAGTTCCGTCAGGCGACACGTGCAGCGTGAATGGATCGCGCTGCCAGCCTTCCTTCTCTTGATCGGCGGGGACGACATCGAAGTGTGCCCCGACAAAGCCGATGGTGCCCGACCCGGTACCCTTCACAGTAAGCACCAGGCTGGGGCGTTTTTCGAAGCCTTTCGAATGGAGCCGGTCGACGGTGACGAAGCCGCTGTCGATCGCGGCCTTCAGCGCCGTACATACAACGTCCGCGGCCAGCGCCTCGTTCGGCACTAGCCCGGCATCCGGGGCGTTCTGCAGCTCTCGGGTGTGCCCGATGAGCTCGGTTAGAATGGACAGAAAGCGAGCTTCGTTGAGTTTTGCTTGGGTCACGGTTCCCGAACGCCGACACGACGCGGCGCTAGCGTCAATCGTTGGCTCGGAGCACCCATTTTTGGGCTGACGTAGGTACACTTGCCCCATGAGAGCAGTCATCATCGGCGCCGGCCGCGGGAGTCGCTTGCAGAACAAGACGGCGACGATCCCGAAAACAATGGTCGAGGTCATGGGGCGCCCCATGTTGGATTGGATCCTCGAAGCGCTGGGACACGCCGGCATCACGCGGAAGGACGTCGTGTTCGTGTGTGGCTACGCACAGAACGTCATTCGCGAGCGTTATCCGGAGTTTACGTTCGTCGACAACGACGACTGGCAAAACAACAACATCCTACTGTCGCTGATGTACGCCCGCGAATACTTGGAAGACGGATTCATCTCGACGTACGCCGATATCGTATACGACGGGGCCATAGCCAAGCGTCTGGTCGAATCGAAACACGACATCGTACTCGGGTGCGACACCGCGTGGCGCCGTAGGTACGTCGATCGCAAGGACCACCCTGAAACCGACGCGGA
>JAUIKB010000486.1 GCA_030430975.1 Polyangia bacterium | reverse complement strand
ACGCCACATCGAAGTCCTCAGCCGGCATCCTCGTCAACGGGCTGGGGTTCTGTGTGTAAAAGATCCCGAGCTGAACGACCGCCGCGAATCCCGCAAGAGCTAGAAGCCCCATCACACGCTTTCGCAGCTTGGTACGGCCCTGATACTCGACTACCTTTGCCTTACCCATCAGGTCGCGGCCGACCCAAATCGCGATGAGCGAAAGCAGACAGCCCAGGGTGACAACGCTGAGGAACGTCGGCAGAAACAACACACCGCGATCCGACGCATAATAACCGCCAAGAGCGCCCATCCCGAGCGGCAGCCCTGCTTGGCCCGCGACGTCGAGGGCACGACCAACGTTCTCTCGCGTCAGCCTATCGCCCGCCATGTGTCTCCCCTCCAAGCACCGGCCGATTCTACCCGACCTCGTGGCTGTCGGTTCAGGAACGATGTTCGTTTACAGCGGAACTTCGAGTCGCGGGCGGTGTCTGCCAACCATGCGGCTTCGTTCGGCTGTGTTCCCCACCACTACCTATGCACTGACGCAGCTCACCGCCGCGCGCACAACGCTTCTAAGCTCGGCACTGCTCGCTTGCACGGCAAGCGGCTGCGGGCACGCGAACCGCTCCGCCACGTCGCCGGTGACCCGGGCCAGCATTCAACTCAGCGCTGCGCCCGACGCTTTACGATCCACGACGTCGCATGAACCGGACGCTCGCGCTTCCAATCACGCATCGCGGTCAGAGTGCCGCTACAGGAACGTTGCGGCACCATCGATTCCGCCAGCGCCTCCGCCCTTGGAATCGAACAGCAGTATCACCTGCAGATACGTGCCCAGCTCGTTGATCATCCGCAGCATTGCGAGCAAGCGCCAATGCTTGCGTCAATGCTACGAGGATATGCTGAGAGTTCAACCGGACGCTTCGGGGCGGGTGCGCCTCGAACTGCGATACGACGTCGACGGCGTCGTCCGAAACGCAACGGCGGCGTCGGACGATTTGCCCGAGCCTCTGCTCGACTGTCTGGCAATCGAACTGCAGGGAGTACAGCTCAGCGGTGCTATTCCGGGGCGCGCGGCGGCGTCCCAGCCGTTCACGGTCGCGTATCCGATGCGGTTCAAGACGTCATCGTAGCCGGTGACGACCCCGAATCGCTATACTCGCACTGTGGCCACCATCAGAAGCGTCGTCCCCGCCGACGAGGAGGCCATCGTGCGCCTCTACAACCACTACGTGGCCACGTCGCACGTCACCTTCGATATCGAGCCGTACTCAGTCGAGACCCGGCGTCCGTGGTTCGATCAGTTTAGCGCCGGCACAATCCATCAACTGAATGTTGCGTGCGATGGCGATCGGCTGCTCGGCTACGCGTGCAGCTCCCCGCTGCGTACCAAGCGCGCGTACGACATCTCTGTCGAGACAACTGTCTACGTCGACCCGACCGCCCAACGCACCGGCACCGGCCGAGCGCTGTACGGTCATCTACTGAACAGTCTCGAGTCGACGAAAGCTCACGGGGCGTACGCGCTTATCTCGCTACCGAACGCCGCATCCGTACGGCTGCACGAGGCTCTCGGCTTCAAGCAGGTTGGACGCCTGACCGAGGTGGGACACAAGTTCGACAAGCTCTGGGACGTGGCCTGGTTCGAACGCCGCATCCCGCACGCGGGCTAGGAAGCCGCAGAGATCAGTTCGTCATCGGCTCCAGCCCCTCGAAGGTGCTGCTCAATACGTTCGACTGGTTCTTCTTAGCGTCAACCGCCCACACCTCGAGCTTGAAGGTGCCGGCATCATTCGGTGTGATGCTCACCGACACCTGTCCGTTGCCAACCTTGACTCCAGAGGCAGTCGGAACTTTCGCCGGAAGCAGCTCCTGGACAGCACCGGACGGTACGGTCACTCGGCCGCCGAACTCCACGACGTCACCGTCCGGATCGTCAAACATGAACGTCCCCGTAAACGGCGTGGCGACGCCAACAGTTGCCTCGGTCGGCATGAGCTGAAGTGAGGCGATCTTCGGGGCCGTGCCGTTATCAGCCGCCTCGTCGTCGCTACTCCCGCAGGCAGCCAACATCAGGCACGTCGTGACTAAGAGCATCCGTTTCATGTCTCCGACGCTGCCGGGCCGTTGCCGCGCCGTCAAGCGTCAGCCTGATGCGATACGATGCGGCTATGACGGACGATGAGTGGATGGCGATCGCGATCGCCGAAGCCGACGCGGCGGCGCGGCACGCGGACGTCCCGGTCGGCTGCGTCATCGTCGACGAAAACGGTACTGAGCTTGCGCGGGGACATAACCGTCGCGAGGTCGACCAGGATCCGACGGCCCACGCGGAGCTGGTCGCGATGCGCGCCGCGGCCGTCGTCCGCGGCCACTGGCGCTTGGATCGCACCACGCTCTACGTAACGTTGGAACCGTGCGCCATGTGCGCCGGCGCGCTTGTCAACGCGCGCGTGCCCACCGTGGTGTACGGGGCGTCGGACCCCAAGGCAGGCGCCGTCGACACGTTATTCCGACTCGGTGATGACGAGCGGCTCAACCATCGCTTCCAGGCGCGCGGAGGCATTCAAGCAGAGGCGTGCGCCGAGCGCCTCCGGTCGTTCTTTCAAGCATTGCGCGCAGACGGTCAGAAATAGGCGCGACGCGAGTCAACCGCCGTCATCGGAAGCCGTCGGATCCCACGGCGCGGCCTTTTGCGCCGCGTCGACGGCGGTGTCCACAGCGTCGTCCCCGGCCGGGCCACTTCCGTCAGGCAGCTCCTCGTCCTCGGCGGGTAGGCGCGGTGAATACGGTACCTTGAAGGTGACCTGTTCCCGTTGGAAGTCTTCGTATTCCTCTTCGGTAATCCGATGCATCTTGAGCGCGATGCGCATGAGACGCCGCAAGTAGTTGGACCAACCGGGCGTTACCTTACCGTCAGCGCCGAAATGCTGACGTTTGGGGTTGGGGAGAATCGATGCGAGGTAGAGGGCCTGCCCAAGAGACAGACTGCCTGCGTTGGTGTTGAAGTAGTGGGCCGCGGCCGGTCCGATGCCGTAGATGCCCGGACCGAACTCGATCACGTTCAGGTACAGGCCCATCATCTGATCCTTGGTCAGCTCCTGCTCCAGCAGCATCGTGAGGATCGCCTCTTGCAGTTTGCGACTGATCGTCTTCTCGCGCGTAAGATACAGGTTCTTTGCGAGCTGCATGGAGATCGTGCTCGCGCCGCGAATGAAACGGCCCGCCTCGACATTCATCTTGATCGAGTTGCGAATCGCACCGTTATCGAACCCGTTATGGCGAAAGAACGCTCCGTCCTCGCAGATCAGCACGGCGGTCTCCATGTGGCGGGATATCGCCGTCCGCGGCACCCACCCGGGAGCCCCTGGACCGCTGAAGATGGACACCATCTCGCCGTTGGCGCCTACTACCTGGCGCGACCAGGTCTGCGAGAATTTGCGCGGTGCGATGTCGGCCGGCGTGCCGGTTATCTTGCACTCGTTGGCCACGGTCCAATCCACCAAGAGTGCCTTCGGTTTCTGCGTGTCAAAGTCGATCTCGCCCTTGAACGCGAACGTCCCGTTCATTTGCAAGCCCTCTAAGAGCGGCAGCAGGCCCTTGGGCGAAGACTTGAGCATGCCGTCACACGCGGCCAGCGGAACTGCGGCTTTCGCCTTGAAGTGATTGCCGTCTCGAGTGCTCCACAACTCCGCCTTGCCTTCCACGGTGAGCTCGCCGACCGAGAGCTGTCCAGTGTGCACCTGCACGTTCGACCCATCGACGGAGAGTTGACCTTTTCCCTTCACCCCGAGCTTGATGCCTGTGAGCGGCTGGGGCGCGAGCCAGCGGTGCTGCAGACCGATACCCTTTACGCTCGCGTCGCCGTCGAAACGCAGCAACGCGCCCTGATGGGTCAGCAAGAACTTGGCGTTGGCTCGCACCGTTGCGCCAGCGAGCCCCGTCAGACCCATGTCCCCTTCTTTGAGACCGAGCCACGCGACGCTAACCGGGCCCCCTTTGACGGCCACCTCCACGTCACCTGCTCCCATCGGTACGTTCATGGAGAGCGACAGCGGAGAGGCTTGGTCTGCATTGCCCGGCATCAGCTCCACGCTCAGACGCTTGGCGTTGCGAGACACCTTCAGCCGGCCCGGACCGATGTTGAGACGCTTCGCGCCGTCCGTCACCCTGGCCGTCAGGCCGCCGAGATCGACCACGGCCGCTTCCGGCAACGCCAGTCGTGCAACATCGGTCAGTCGCCGAAACGCGCTGCGCCAGCGTTCGCCACGGTGTGAATCGAGCGAAAGCAGCGGCCGCTTGAACGGAGGAACCTCCGACTCGGAGCGCTTCTTGTCGGCAGCCGGGCGGACTGTCGCCGGAGCAGGCGTCGCGGACGCCGATGGCGCGAGCGAGGGCGTGGCCCGAGCGCCCCCCGCGCGCCGGACGGCTCGCGTGAGCACCTTCGACCTCAGGTCGAGAAATGCGTCCAGTCGCTTGGACGCTATGCTCTTCAGCGCACGCTCACCGTCGACGCGGGCGATCTCGAGCCGCAAGCCGCCCGACTCGACCGCCAAGCCGGCGTGGACTAGGCGAACCAAATCCGCGCCGATGCGCTCGACCTGCTCATCGCGCTCGTAGCTCAAGCCCCAGGCGTACTGCGGCAGCGCATCGGGGGCGGCGCCCCGCCAGACGAGATCCGCCCCGCGCACGCGAATCGGCGTTCGCGACCCTGAGGCCGCAGCTAAACGGCGGGATCGCCACTTCTCGACCTGCTTTCGGACATCATCGAGCGTTCCCGAAACGACGATTTTGGCACCATGTACGGAGATCGCCGCCGGCTTCAATTCCGCGGAGATCGGCACTTCCACGTCCGTGAGCACCACAGTCACCGCTGGCACGTCGGCAACCCGCAGTTTCACGTCGCGCAGCCACACCCGCTTCCACGACGCGCGAACGCTCCCCACCGAGGCCTGAATGCCACGTCGTTCAGCACGCTCGGACACCTCTCCACGAACTAGCGCGGGAAATCCGACCAGCGCGCTGACCGTCACCAAGACGAACAACACTCCGCCGGCAATCGCTGCCTTTACCGACCGCTTCATGAAGTCCCACGAATGCTAACGCCGAACTGCTCGGTAGGCCTACCAACCCGCCGGGCATCTGGGTCGAACGCGTGCTGTAGCGAGATACCTGGACCAGATGGTCGTATCGCAGACGCCCACAGGACCGACGCGCTGTGAACATTCAATTGTCCCCGAGTTCACGGCCGGG
>JAUIKB010000485.1 GCA_030430975.1 Polyangia bacterium | reverse complement strand
ACGAAGGTGGCCAGCTGACCGAGCCCGTGCGTCGACGGCCCTACAGTGTGGTGCTGTTCGACGAAGTCGAAAAGGCGCACCCCGACGTGTTCAACACGTTGCTTCAGGTCTTAGACGACGGGCGCATCACCGATTCCCATGGGCGCACAGTCGACTTCAAGAATACCGTCATCATCCTGACCAGCAATATCGGGTCGGCGGAGCTTCAGGCGATCGAGGAACGACGTGAACTCGACGACGATGACAAGCTGGAGCTTATGCGGCGTTCCGCGATGGAGTCGCTCAAGGCGGTGTTCCGGCCCGAGTTCATCAACCGACTCGATGAGACCGTCGTGTTCCGGCGACTGGGTCGAGACGAGATCCGACGCATCGTGGATATCCAGCTGATGCGCCTCAGCAAGCGTCTGGCCGGTCGCGACCTCAGTCTCGACGTGACGGATGCCGCGAAGGAATACCTGGCGATGGTTGGCTGGGATCCGCAGTTCGGCGCGCGGCCACTCAAGCGCGCTATCCAGCGGCACCTAGAGAACCAGCTGGCCCAGCGGCTGCTGGCGGGTGACTACGAAGCCGGCTCGACGGTGCGGGTCGACGCGGACGGCGACGGACTCACGTTTGAGCGGGTCGCGGCCGCTGAGCCTGCCGAACAGTCTGGCTAGAAGCGGGACCGCGGTGGCACACCTTCGGCATTGAACGTGTGCCACGGTGTCGGCGTTTCAGGCGTCTCGGCTGCAGTCGCCGGGAAATCGCTAGGAGTCCACGTGGCACAGTGCTTGCGTGTGACCAGTCCTTATGTTCTGGAATGCAAGCAGGCGCGCAGTCGCGATCACGGGTCTATTCGGGTTGGCGGCGATGGCGACGGGCTGCGAATCACCGCAAAGCGCTGAGCAGTTTCGACCGCTTGCCGAACAGCTGTGCGGCGCCCGCGCCGAATGCTGCGGTTCCGGGGGCGAGGCAGTCGAGTGCGTCGCGACCGAGATGGAGCGCTGGGAAGCGCGCGTGAAGTTCGCCGATCGTGAGGAGCTAACGTTCGACGCGGGCTGTGTGGATCAGCGGCAGAGCTGGATGCGGCGGGTTGCTTGCAACGCAAACTCGGGCGCGATTCACCCATGCACACAGCACTGTAACGTGTTCTACGGCGAGCGACGAGCTGGTCAGCGTTGTTTCGCGTACGACGATCAAACCAGCACGTGCGGTCAGGGCCTGTTGTGCCTGAACGCCGTGTGCACGCCGGCGTGCGATCAAACAGGCGCGGTTGGTGGCGAATCCTGTGAGCTCGGATGCGCCATAGGCTTCGATTGCTCGGTCGACCGCTGCGCGCGAGCACCGGGATCAGGTCAGTCGTGCACCGCCAGCTGCCAGCCCGGCTACTCCTGTGTTCAGGGCACATGTGCGGCGTGGCAGGTCGGCTTTGCGTGTAGCGGCGTGGAGAACTGCGGGGGACGCGGTCTATTCTGCGATGGGGGTACCTGCCAGCGGCTCAAGTCGAAGGGTGACGCGTGCGTATCCGGCCGCGTGTGTGCTTCACAGCTATGCGTTCAGGACCGTTGCGCTGACAGTTTGCCCAGCGGCGTTGGGGACCGATGCGGGCGCGAATGCGCGGGTGAACTGGAGTGCTGGGGCGGTGAGTGCGTTAGGCCCGTGAGTGTAGGGGGCGTCTGCGATGGCGCCGCGCCTTGTAGCGATGGAGCGTTCTGTAATCGAGACGGCCGCTGCCAAGCGTTCGGAGAGGCGGGCGACGATTGCGAATCGACCAGTCGCTGTCAGGCCGGGCTGCGCTGCGTTGACGACATCTGTGTGGAAAAACTTGCTGACGGCGAGCCGTGTACGTCGGTCGCTCAGTGCGCGAGCGGATTCTGCCCTCGCGGCTCGTGTCGCGCGGCTCCAGCCGACGGGGAGCCGTGTATTCTGGACGCCTGCGGGGCGTCCTCTGAATGCGTCGGCGGCATCTGCCGACCCGCCGGTCCCGACATCTGTCGCTGGATGCATCTGTGACGCAGCGATCGGTAAGCTGGTCGGGAGGGCGGTCGGCGTGGCACACATTGGCGCGCCGATCCGCCCGAAATAGCGCTAAACCGTCGAGCTGAGCTGGCACAGTTGGTGCATCAAGGAGACGGTCGGCGTTCGTCGCCGTGCACGGAGAGGTGAGCATGTCCCGAATCTTGAAAACCGCTGGGCTGGTCGGCAGCTTGGCTCTGGCCGCAACGGTGGCCGATAGCGCCCACGCCTGTGGAGGCACGTTCTGCGACAGCGGGCCACAGGCGATGCCCGTGGACCAGACCGGCGAGAACATCCTGTTCGTGCTCGACGGCGAGAACGTCGAGGCTCACATCCAGATTCAATACCAGGGTGAGGCCGAAAAGTTCGCCTGGGTCGTGCCGGTCCCGGCAATACCGACCGTCACGGTCGGCTCGCAGCTGCTGTTCGATCAGCTGCTGCAGGGGACGGTGCCGAGCTACGGCTTCAACACGAGTCGGGACGTGTGCGGCGATCCGAGTTCCCCCGGGTTCGGAGCTGGCGGCTTTGCGGGCGCGGGTGGCGGCTCCAACGCGGGTAACGGAGGTTCCGCCGGCAGCAGCAGCGGCGGCGGGCCCGACATCGTATTCCAGGAGTCGGTCGGCGCGTTTGAGGTCGTTGCGTTACAGGGCGGCACGGCACAGGAGGTCGTCGACTGGCTAGACAACAACGGCTATCAGAGTGTCGATACCGCGCCGGACATCCTCCAAGAGTACGTTGAAAAGAATCACGTATTTGTCGCGCTGAAACTAAGGGGCGGCGCGGGTGTCGAAGAGATCCATCCGATCGTCGTTCGGTACAAAGGCGATGAGCCCTGCGTTCCGATCAAGCTGACCCGCGTCGCGGCGGTCGAAGACATGGGGATTCGCACATTTTTCCTCGGCACGGACCGCTTCGTCCCGACCAACTACAAGCACGTGCGGCTCAATCCTTTCAAGCTGGACTGGCCCAATCAGGGCTCGAACTACAACGAGCTGGTGGCGCGTGCGGTCGACTCTAAGGTCGCCAATGGCCAGGCGTTCGTTACCGAGTATGCCGGCACGAACAGTGTCGTGAGTCGCGGCGGGTTTTACCGCCCGGTGTGGGCGACGGCGAAGCTGAACGATATCGATCCGACCCTCGTCGTCGACGAGCTTCAGGCGGTGAATCTGATGGCCTGCTATGGCAACTTCGACTGCGACTATTTCCATCCATTATTGAAGCCGATCTTGAATGAGTACCTGCCGCGCCCGGCGGGGGTCTCCGAAGGCGAGTTCTACAGCTGTCTTAGCTGCTACTCCGATCAGATCGACACGATGGCGTGGGACGCGCAGCAGTTCGCGGCGGACTTCGACGAGCGCATCGTCCAGCCAGCGAAAAAGGCGGACGCGTTGTTCGATCAGTTCGACTACCTAACGCGGATGTATACGACGATGTCGCCGGTCGAGATGACCCTCGATCCGATGTTCCATCAGCACAAGGGTTTGGACGACGTGTCGCGGCGCCGGATCGCCACGAGGCGAATTCTGTGCGACGGCAACGACGTCTACAGCGTGCCGGATGGTGAGGAAGTAGCGCTCAAGTCGCCGCAGCAGTGGCCTGAGTTCGAGAAGATGCCGCTCGCCGAAGTCATCGAGGAGTACCAAGAAGGCGAGGCGAAGTCGGTCATCTTGGTCGATAACCGCGACGATATTCGGGATCAGGTCACCGCTCACAACAAGGCGCTCAACTGGCCGGACACCGCAGGCAACGGCACGGGCGGCACGAACAGCGGAACCGGAGGCGCGAACTCATCGGGAGGTGCTGGCGCCGATCCGGACGCGGCGACGTCTTCGAGCGGCTGCGGCTGTGCGGCACCGGGCGATAACCCGACCCGGACCGGCGGACTGCTGCTGACCGCGCTCGGCTTGGCGGGAGCGTTCGCTCGGCGCCGAAGCCGCCGCTAGCGGATCAGGCGGCGTACAAGCGCGAGTCCAGTAAACGCCGCGCGCAGCTGTACCTGCGCGCGGTCTCCGTGGAACACGTGGTGCTCGCAAACGACATTGTCTGGGGTGGCGACGGCGTAGTGCACCAGTCCGACCGGCTTGTCAGCCGTGCCCCCGGTCGGTCCGGCGATGCCGGTGAAGGCGACCGACACCGACGAGCGGAATCGCTCGCGCACGCCCTCCGCCATCGCGCGAGCAACCTGTGCGCTGACGGCGCCGTGGCGCTCGAGCAATACCCGGTCGACCCCGAGGACGTGCATCTTCGCGCCGTTGCTATAGGTCACAGCGCCGCCTTTGTAGAACGCGCTGGCGCCCGCACGGGCGGTGAGCAGCTGGTTCACCAGGCCGCCTGTGCACGATTCCGCCACCGCAATGCTCAGGTTCTTCGACTTGAGCAGGTCGCCGACCACGTCTGGCAGACGGAGGGTGCCTTCGCCATACACGATATCGTCGCCGAGCCGTCGACGAACCTCCTGGCCAGCCGCCTGAGCGCGCCCCTTCGCTTCGTCGAAGGAGTCGCCCAGAGCGTGGAGCTTGACCTCGACTTCTGGAACCCGCGCGCGGAAGCCGAGCACCACGTCGAACTCGTGTTCGATGTCTTCCAGCCGGTCGCCGACGACCGATTCGGGTAGGCCAAAAGTCCGTAAGTGCACCTGATAGCCGCGGGTCGAGCCGGCGGGCGTCACGGCCGGCGCCACATCGCGCTCGAAGATCGCCTTCATTTCGCGGGGCACACCCTGCAGGAAGTAGCCGACGGCTTCGCCGATGCGCACCGAGAAGCCCGGCGCCGTGCCCTTCTCGTTGACCAGCGCGGTTGCCCCGGCGGGCAGGTCGGCTTGTTTGGCGTTGGACGGTGACAGCGGTCGTCCGCGCCGCTCCAGACGTTCGCGGATTCGGCGGAGCGAATCCTTGTCCGTGACCAGTTCCACCGCGAGCAGTTCCGCCACCGCGTCCGCCGTGAGATCGTCGCTGGTGGGGCCCAGCCCTCCGGTGCTGACGATGGCGTTGCTCGTCTGCGCCAGGCGCTTCAACGTCGCGGCGATCGCCGCGGGATCGTCGGCGACGGTCTCCACCCGATCGACGGTCGCGCCCAGCTCGGTGAGTTGCTGGCACAGCCACGTCGCGTTGGTATTGACGATTTCACCGCGCATGAGCTCGGTGCCGATCGAGAGAACAGAGACCAACATGCCGGTCTTATAGTGCCGCAAGGGCGATCTGTCGCCTCCGTCACTCGACGTCGTGTGCGCAGCGGAACCCGACGTC
>JAUIKB010000484.1 GCA_030430975.1 Polyangia bacterium | reverse complement strand
TCTGCCCGAAGTCGGGCGGCAGGGTGATTCCGAGTGAGTCGGCGAGGTTCTGCGTGGCCTGGTCGACCTGATCAGCGGACACCGCGGGGATGGAGACCACTCCGCCGAACAGCTCAGGGATGTTCTGGCTGATGTCGGCAACGACGTTGTTGATCAGCGGGACGAGGTCGAGCGTGACCTGGCCGTCGACCACATTCGCCACGTCCGACTCGCCCTTGAGTACCTTCACCGCCCTCGAGTGTGCGACTCGGTTGGCCTCGAGCCAGATCTCCTCGAACTCCCCAGCCCTCAGCGCGTGTGGGTTGAACACGGGCGCAAAACGTCCAACCAGCTCGGTCTGCGTCGCGACCACCCGCGTTCGAACCGGAACCCGGCGAACCCGGCGAAGCCCGGTCGCGGTCGCGGGCAGGCGATGCCCTGGAGTCGAAAGCTCGGGCAACTGCACGTCCAGGACTCCAGCGTGGGCCCCCGCGTAGACGACGAAGGCTGCACGTTCGCGCTCCCCCGCGGCTGCAACGATGGTCAGCGGCGTATCGGCGGACCACGGACGTGGCGACGCGGTGGCATCGACGTCATCGAGCGGCTGGTGTTTGGCGACGGTCACCGGACCGGTCCGCACCGCGGGCGTCCGGGCATCGTCGGCGGGAATCGGGGCAGCGAATGCCCACAACCCCAGTGCCCAGGCCCAGATCGCCACCGCTGCTCCGCCGCCGCATACAACAGCGCCCCACCAGCGAATCGGTAGCCACACCGAAAACCCGACTAGCGAAAAGACGACGGTTGCTGCCAATACCGCCAAACCGGCTCCGGCTCTGATATCGGTACGGATTCCGGCGGACGAAAGCTCGAGGGTCCGCTTGCCAGAAGCGCCTCGATACGCACTGGTCCGCCGTGAACTGGAACGCAGACTCAGTGGTCGTTCCGACGGTGCCGTCGTGTCGATCGAAACCGGTGGCTCGTGCTCGACCCGTTCGGACACGCGGCGCACGACCTTCAACGCCAATAGCGTCAGCACCCACCCGATGACCGTTTGCGCTAACCACGCCATCGACGCGAGGCCGATCCCAGCGAGTACAAACGTCGCTACGAGTTGACCGTGGAAGGCCATCCACCAGGCGAGGATGAAGCCGTGAGCGGTGTCCTCATCGGGCCCAGCGGTTTGGCGCCACACCTCGCGCACCATTTGATAGGGGATAACCCACCAGGCGACCGGAACGAGAAAGCCCGCCCACGCCCAATGCGCCTTGTGACGCGGCTGCACGCCATAGACCGGGAGCGCGAGGTAGACGCGACGGAGCCAAGCGGCGAACGCGATCGCGAGCGCGAGGTTCCACGCTTGCCAGCCCCACACGATGGCAAACTCGCGCCACGACCCGGGCTCCCTTAGGAACCCGCCCCACCACTTGGTTATCGACACGCCGTCAACCATCAACTGGACGCGTCGAGTCGTGAGCGCCAGCTCGTAGCCCACCTTGCCGAACAGTAGCAGGCGCACGGCCGAGCCCAGCGTTAGCGTGCTTTTCATAGCGCTCACCACGTCACCGTCAGCCGTAACGTAGCACTCGCGACGGGCAAAGCCGATTGCTACACGGACGCAGGGATTCGCGCATGTGAAGGAAGCGGGTCGAGGCCGTAACGGTTTCGGGTGGGCGCGGCTGCGGGGAGTTCGGCTCGTGCGCTATGGCCCGTTTTCGCGCGGCGTCGAGTGGCGCGCTCGTGATGATTTGCCCCAAAGAAACCCAGCTAGGTACGTACGGTTCGTGCGCCGGCGGTGAGAGGATTGCCGGAGCGGCGCTTGCTAGACGGGTTCGAACCGGTGCGATAGGCTGCGCGGATGCGAGTGGTGCCAGCCTTGAACGTCAGCGTCGCACTCGCTGCAGCGCTTCACTTCTGCGTCGGCTGCGCGGACCCCCCGGCGCCGGTCGGCCCTGAGACGGCGGACGGGACGCCACCGCTGGCCGCGACCCAGCCGTCGTCCGGCGCTCCCGAAGCCGGCCCGTCGCCGACGGCTTCGGCGACAGTGTCAAACGTCGACGCAGGCCCGCCCAAGCTGACCAATCTCAACCTGACGCAGCCGGATCGCCCTGGGTTTACGGCAGATGCCAGCGAACCGAATGCGCCGTTGTTGCGCATTACGACAATGAAAACACGGGGCGCGTTGGTCGCGGGGACGATCGCGGAAGCCTTGGTCGATGGCCTAGCCGGTATGTAAGCGTGTCATCAACAGCAGCCGGGGACGTATCGAGTGTCCTTACGTTTCACGTTGGATGCGACGGGCAAACCGAACGTGTACGGTGGCGACCAGCGGATGGTCGTTGAAGCACCCGAGTCGGCCTTGCTTTGCTCCTGCTTCGAGGAGGCGCTCTTGGCTCTCCGTTTCGGAGATCCTAAGGAACCGACGCCGTTCGCCTATTTCACGCTGCAGTTCTACGCTCAAGCAAAGGATGCTCCCGAACTGCAGGATGCATCGGCGCCCGCCAAGGTCGTGCGTCGCGAGGGCGGGACCTGTTGGGAACGTCGCGACCACCCATGCGCGCCGAACAAGGTCTGCCAGGCTGCAGAGGATGTGCGCGTGCGGTGTCCGCCGCGTCAGTGACGCTGGATCAATGCGCTCGGAATCGCCCAGTGATGGTGATGGTCGGCCGGAAAAAAGCCCAGGCGATTCGATAAAAGGGCAGTCATTTCGCCACTCATCGACATGGCTTATCGAGTCTCGGTGGCAGCCGGATGGCTGTTGGCGCTCGCCTGTCTGGCGCCGGCATGTTCCAGCGACGATGCTGCACCAGCGGCCGGAACCGAAGGCGGACCGTGCGTAGACGGCGACCTCTGCGACTATGGCTTGGAGTGTCGTGGCGGCCAGTGCCGGTCGGGAAGCTGGGGGCTTCCGGTGGGTGGCAGCAGCGGAGCGGGAGGAAGCGGACCCGACGGCGGCGGGGCGGCGGGCGGAGTCGGGGCGACAGGCCCAGGTGGCGCGACGTCAGGTGGTGCCGGCGGGCAGGGCGGAAGTCCTCAAGGTGGTCAGGGTGGAACCGCGCAGGGCGGTTCAGGTCAAGGAGGCTCCGCGCAGGGAGGCTCTGCACAGGGCGGTTCGGGGAACGCTGCAGGTGCGGGCGGTACAGCGGGTACTGGAGCGGTGAGCGGTGCGGGCGGCACCGGCGGCACGAATACCGGATGTGTCGGACTGCCGGCAAACAACGGCAAGTGCAGTCCAGCGTTCTGCTTCTGCCCCGGGACGAATGAATGTTATCCAAAACCGCTTGGAAATTCGTGTTGCGGATTTGGGAGCTGCAAGTGAGCCCACGTCGTGACCGCTGGCTTGCCTCGGTGATAGGTTCTGTGGTGTTGGGTAGTGCCGTCGCACTGAGTTCCGCTTGTTCGTCCGCAGAGGACAGCTCGGCATCTTCGGGAAGCTGTGCGGGCGATCTGGAAACGTTGCAGCGTGATGTGTTCGCGAAGTCCTGCAACGGTAGCGCGTGTCATAGCGGTGCGACTCCAGCAGCCAACCTCGATTTGAGCTCGCCGGGGGTTGTCGACCGCCTAGTCGATCGGGGCTCGGGGACGTGCGACGGTTGGCAACTGGTCGTTCCCGGTCAGCCCGAGCAATCGTTGCTCTGGGTGAAGGTGTTCTCGGATCATCAGCCGTGCGGCGATCCGATGCCGCTGGGTAAGCACCTACGCGCCACGGAGTTGAGCTGCGTGCGCAAGTGGATCGAGGAGCTCGCGCCGACCGGAGGTTGCGAGACGTGTGGAGGTGAACAGTGCGTCGACGTGCAGTCCGATCCGAGCAACTGTGGAGCTTGTGGAATTCAGTGCCCAAGTGGTAGCGCTTGCATAGACGGTGACTGCACGTGCCCGGCGGCGCTGACGTTCTGCGGTGGCCAGTGCGTCGACCTAACGTCCAATCCGACGCACTGCGGCGCTTGCGACACCGCCTGTGCGGCGAACGCGTTGTGTAGTGCGGGGGCGTGCTTATGTCCCAGTGGACTAACCGACTGTGGCGGTGTATGCGTGGACACGGCGTCCGATCCAAACCACTGTGGAAAATGCGACCAAGGCTGCTCGGGAGCCCAGGTATGCCTCGCGCGGAGCTGCGCGGACGGCTGCGGCACGTTGACCCAATGCGGTCAGGCATGCGTCGACACCAACTCCAGTGCGACTCATTGCGGGGCCTGTGACGCTCCGTGTGGCGGAGGCTCGAGTTGCCTGAACGGCGCCTGCCGGTGTCCCGCCGGCACCGAGCTGTGTGGAGGAACCTGCATCAACGTCTTGTCCGATCCCAACAATTGTGGCAGCTGCGGGGCGACCTGCGGCCCCGGGCGAACGTGTAGCGCCGGCGCCTGCGCGTGCGATGGGGGCCCCGCTACATACGCGGCGGACGTCGAGCCGATCATGATCGCCAGCTGTACCGCGCGCGGCTGTCACGGAAATATCGCGCCCAAGGCCGGCTTGAGCTTGCTTGCCGGTGTCGGCTACGATCAGTTGGTAAACGTCTACTCGAGCCAGTGCTCTTCGAAGAAGCGCGTCGCGCCAGGATCGCCCAGCGAGAGCTACCTAGTGGACAAGCTGACCGGTTCGAACCTCTGTTTCGGCAGTCAAATGCCCAAGGCGGGCCAGTCCCTGCCGGCCGCACAGCTGGACATCGTTAACCGCTGGATCTGTTCGGGAGCCCAGCGATAACCAAATCGGCCCCGTTGTCATAATCGCCGCTGTGCGGCCCCACCAACCGGTCATGCAGAACGTTCGGGGTTGGTGCGGTGTGTTGTCGATCATCGGGGCGGCGCTGCTGTTTGTTCAGTGCGGCGGCGATTCGGAAGGCGAATCCGGAAGTGGCGGTTCGTCTGCTGGCGGCAGCTCGGGTAGCAGTAGCGCGGGCAGCAGCGGTTCGGGTAGCGGGGGCTCCGCTCAGGGCGGCTCCAGTGGTTCGACGCAAGGGGGCGCGGCCGGTTCGAGCGGGGCAGGGGGCTCAGCGGGCTCAGGTGGGCTAGCTGCACCGGGGTGCAGGTGGAATGCGGTGGCGTGTGTGTGAACCTCAATACCGATCCTCAGAACTGTGGAGCCTGTACATCGCCGTGCGCTTCGAATGAGGTCTGCAGCCTCGGTCTGTGCGAGACGAGTTGTTCTGGAAATCTCACTGAGTGTGGGGCGAGCTGCGTAGATGTAGGTAGCGATTCGGCGCACTGTGGCGGGTGCAATGCCCCATGCGACACCGATGAGATCTGTAGCGGTGGGACCTGTGTGTGCCC
>JAUIKB010000483.1 GCA_030430975.1 Polyangia bacterium | reverse complement strand
ACGTGCTCTGGATCCGAGGCGTCGACGACCTCCAGGATCAAGGTTGCGTCGGCGGCTTCCTCGAAGGTTGCTCGGAAGGCGCTGAATAGATCGGCCGGCATATCGCGGATGAAGCCGACCGTGTCGGTCAAGACGACTGCGGTGCCGTGCGGCAGGCGCAGTCGTCGCGCGCGTGTGTCGAGTGTTGCGAAGAGCTTGTCCTCCGCCAGCACGCTGGCGCCCGTCAATGTATTGAGCAGCGTGCTCTTGCCGGCATTGGTGTAGCCCACGATGGCGATCACAGGGACTTCAGACCGCTGCCGAGAAGCGCGGCGCTGGGCCCGCTTTTTCGCCTGGCTCTTGAGTTGCTTTTCGAGCCGGGTCAGGCGTTCACGCGCGCGCCGGCGCCCGATCTCGAGTTTGGTTTCGCCGGGGCCGCGGCCGCCGATGCCACCGGTGAGGCGACTTAGCGCGTCATCGCGCGTGCCCAGGCGTGGCAGCGCGTACTTGAGCTGCGCCAGCTCGACCTGTAGCTTGCCGTCGCTCGATTCGGCGCGTTGAGCGAATATGTCCAGGATCAGCTGGGTTCGGTCGATAACCTTTAGATCGGTCTGCGCCGCGATCCCGCTGACCTGCGCAGGCGTGAGATTTCGATCGAAGATAAGCGTTTCTACGTCGAGATCGATGGCGCGCATCAGGACCTCGTCGAGTTTGCCCTTGCCGAACACCAGCTTCTTGTCGATGCGGTCGCGCAACTGAACGATTTCGTCTACGACTTGAACGCCCGCCGTTTCTGCAAGGCTCGCTAATTCGCGAAGACTGGTTTGAGCGCGACGTGAGGCACCGGCCTTTCGCTTCTCGCCTACGTGAATCACGATCGCGCGGCCGTCCTTGGCCGGCACCTCACGAGTGCGCTGCTGTCGGGCAAACTCGTCCTCGAGCGAGCTGATCAGCTCACCGAAGTGCGGTGTCGGGCGACCCCACGGGATCGGTCCGACGGTTTCGTGCGACGTCAGATCGCCGTCCGCGCCAGGGGTGTTGTACGCCCAAGTAAAGGCTTTGGGATCCCCCTCAGGCGACAGGATCACCGCCGCGACGAGGTCGAGTCGCAAGCGCGTCAAGTCGACGATGTCGTCCCGTGTCAGACCCTCGCCGTATAGGTGGGTGTGCACCAGGCGTAGGGCGCGGAACCTGCCGTGAGCGGCTCGCAGCCGCCCGATGTCCGGCAGCATCAACCCCGTCGCCGTGCCGACAATGACGTAGTCAACGACGCCCGACCGGTGCACCAACGCTCCTACTTGGCGCTTGCACTCCCGGGAGGCATCCGCCAACGACCGCGCCAGTTCTGGAGATGCGATGCGGTCGAGCCCCACGCGCCGTCGATAGATACGAGTGAGCGCCTTACGTGCGCTGGGCGATAGGCCCGCGGTGTTTCCAAAAATTTCCGACATCTAGGTGCTAAGACGCTCTAGAGCGTACAGCATGGCGACGATTACGGCACTCCCTGAGCCGGCGGCATCCACGCTGCTGAGTCGATTCGGTCTAAAACTGCGGGCGATCGAGCCGCTTACCGCGGGCTCGGTCAATTCGAACTTCCGGTGTTGTGTTGAAGACGGCCCGGACGTGTTTCTGCGAATCTACGAAGAGCAGGACGACGGTGGGGCGGAGGCGGAGCTGCGCTTGCTTCACGCGCTGGTAGGTGCTGGCGTGCGAACTACGCGACCACTTTCCACGACTGACGGTCAGCTGCTGGTGAACTTCGCGGGTAAGCCTGTTGCGGTCTACCCCTGGATGGTCGGTACGTTGCTTTGCCAAGCAACCGTTACGCCCGAGCACTGTACAGCCGTCGGAAGAGCGTTAGCAGACGTGCACCTGGCTTCTCACGGCATTGCGGCACCAGCTGGACGATTCGGTCCTGAAGCGTTGCGGAACAAGCTCGCGACCATCCGGCGTGAGCATCCGCGCTTCGGTGCCGATGTGGAGACACTCACCGGCTGGCTCGACGCGGCGCTAGCCGAACAGCAGCCGGTCCCGATGGGGATCACTCACGGCGATTTGTTTCGGGACAACGTGCTTTGGCCGGTCGACGGCGAGCCCGTTCTCATCGACTTCGAGAGCGCCTGCTATGGTCGGTTCTCGTACGACATCGCGGTGACGTTGCTGGCGTGGTGTTTTAGCGATGAGTTCGAGGCGTCACTTATTCGGGCGTTACTCAGTGGATACGAGAGCCGCCGGCCGTTGAGCGCCGTGGAGCGGGCCGCGTTGATGCCAGACGCGGTGCTCGCCTGTGTTCGTTTTGCCACGACCCGCATCGTGGACTTCTCGCTGCGCTGCCCCGAGGGTGCGACTCCGAGTCGCGACTACCGTCGTTTTATGGCGCGCAAGCGCCAGCTTTCCGAGGCGCTCAGGGAGGCGAGCCGGTAGACGCGCTGGGTTGTGGCGCGGCGCGCCGCTGGCGCGGCAGGATCAGCACTAGCTCATCGGGTCGAACGGTGACCAACAACGCCTGGTCGGGCGCATGGCTCAGATCGATTTGGTCGAACCATTCAAGCGACTTCCAGGTCGCGCTCGCGGTCACCGCTTCGCGCGAGATAAGATCGAGCGCCACGTAGCGTCCGTCCGTTCGTTTACGAAGGCGCGGTCCGAACGCCCACGCCTCGCGGCCGGTTTTGGGCTGGCCGTCGTTGTGGAGCAAGCCGCCGTACGCGAGCACCATGCGGTCGTCTTGGTTCTTGGCGTTACGCTTTAAGATGCGGTCGACGAGCCCCACGGTCAGGTCCGCGACGGTGGACAGCATCATGGCGACGTCGGACGCGCCGGCCTTGGCTATCGCGTCGTATTGCTCGCATGACGGTTCCAGCGCGTGTGGGCGAATGCCGAGCGCTTTTGCCCGGTCCCCTAAGATCACGTGCTCGCTTTTGGTTTTCTTCGCCTGGTGTTTGGTGACGGCTTTCTGCTGCTTGGCGACCTTGGCGACAGCCTTCTTGCACTTGGGATTGCCAAACCAAACCTCGAGTACAACGTCGCTCGCGACACCTTTGAGCTTGGGCAGTAGCTCTTGCGTGAAGCGAGCGGTCGTCGACCGGCTGGCGGCCGACTTGCGCTGCGCATGCGACTCGCCGATGGCTAACACGAGCGGTTTGGTCTTGAGCACCTCCGCGAAGGCGTCCGATGCAGACTCGTGGTTCGTGCACTTCAGAGTTCCGCAGGGCTGATTCACCACGCGTGCGGCGGACGGTGGAGCGGCGGCGACGGAGTTCGAACCCGATGTTGAGGGGGCTTCCGCCGGGGGTGTCATGTCGGATTTCGGGGTGGTCTTACAGCCGGCGGTCACCACGAGAACAACCAGTGCGGACAGCGGTCGCATGGACCTGAGACAACACAGCCATCCACGATGTTCCACGAAACCACGGTAACCCGCGCGCACCCTATTCGGGCGGATTTTCCCGCTTTCGAGGCGGTTGATTGCGGAGGTACCTAAGCCGCCTTACGTTTCCTAGGTGAGGGATCTTCAGATCCGGCGACTCTCTCAGACGTATCCTCGGTGTGACGCGCCCATCGACTACGTGCAAAGGCATCCGGACAGTCGCTAGGTAGGAGATTTCATGGCCCAGGTCGGCGAACTCAACTTTCAACAGTTCATTGATGACCGTCGCACTTCCCAACCGGGCGGCGACGAAGGACGCGATCCTCACGACTATTCCTACGCGTCCGACCGAGCGACGAGGGCCGCGTTCGAAACGATGAAGCCAGTTGAGCTGGCCGTTGCCGCGAGCGTCCGAATGTTCAAGAACATCGGCAAGGCAGAGCTACTCGGTCAGGCGGTCAAGGTGGGGCCGCGCCAGTTCCCGCGCGTGCACCAGCTCGCCGTTCGCTCAGCGGAAACGCTCGGCATCGCAACGCCGACGCTGTACATCGTCAACAGCCCGCTGATGAATGCGGCCACGTATGGGACGAATGATGATGCATTCGTGATGGTCAATTCATCGATCGTCGATCATCTCTCTGACGAAGAGCTGCTCTGTGTGATCGGCCATGAGTGCGGTCACATTCATAATAACCATGTAGTGTATCTGACGACGATTCACTATCTGACCAATATGGCCGGGTACTTTCTGCGCTGGATCGCGCTGCCCGCCATGTTAGCGCTCCGCGCCTGGTCTCGCCGTGCCGAGATTACCTGCGATCGCGCCGGTCTGTTGTGCACGAAAGACGTGGAGTGCGCCACCCGAGTGCTGACCAAACTAGCGCTCGGATCACACAAGCTCTACGACCAGCTGGATATCGAGGTTTTCTTGGAACAGCACCAGGAGAGTCAGGAGTCGGTTGGCAGGTACACCGAGGTGTTGGCGAGCCACCCGTGGCTGCCCAAACGGGTCCTCGCGCTGCGCGAGTTCGCCGAAAGTGAACTCTACAAGCGCCACGCTGGATTGGACGATCCTGGCCGCTCTATGACAGAGGTGGACGACCGAGTGCACGACCTGGTTAAGGTGGTGGGATGACGCCCCTTGAGGAACATCAGAAGCGAACACGAACGCTCAGCGCCCAGCTGCGCCGCTTGTGCGATGTCGGTCGCGTCGTCGGCGCGGCATCGCTGGCCGAGCGGGTGGATCGAGATGTGGTTGCCAAGCTGGACGCGGACCGCTTTCACCTTGTCGTGGTCGGTGAGTTCAACCACGGCAAGACGACGTTCGTGAACGCCCTACTCGGCGAAAAAGTCCTGCCGATGGGCGTCACGCCGACGACGGCTGTGATCCACCACGTCGTGTACGCCGAACAGCCAGCCGTGACCGTCCACTCGGGGGACGGTGCATCGGAGCCGCTCGATGTCGAGCAGCTCAAGTCCTTCGCCACCGACGGTCCGCGCGATCCAGGTACGGTCCGCTACGTCGAAGTCGGCTACCCGGCAGACTTGCTAAAACAGCGCGTCGTGTTGGTGGACACGCCGGGTGTCAACGACCTGTCACTGACCCGCGCTGAGATCACCTACGACTACATTCCCCGGTCGGACGCCATCCTGTTCTTGTTGGACGCAAGTCAGCCCGTCAAGGAAAGCGAGCGAGCGTTTCTGGAGAAGCAGCTGATCGGGCGCAGCCGCGACAAGATCGTGTTCGTGGTCTGCAAGGCGGATATTTGGTCCGACGAGGAACGCCAAGAAGCGCTGGCTTATGTCCGCACGCAGCTGGGAGCCCTACTACCCGAGCCGAGTGTCTTTCCGATCAGCGCGCACGCCGCTTTAGAGGGTGAGCGGAGCGCCTCCGGACTC
>JAUIKB010000482.1 GCA_030430975.1 Polyangia bacterium | reverse complement strand
TCACGCCGGCATCCATCACCATTCCCAAGTTCGTATCGGACGCATCCTGAGCGAAGATATCGAGCGCGAGGGTGCCGCGCGATTGCTCAGCGGCTATGACGGCCTGTTGGTCCCAGGCGGCTTTGGCGAGCGTGGAATCGAAGGCAAGATCGAGGCGATACGGTACGCTCGCGAGCGACAAATCCCGTTTTTCGGAATCTGTCTCGGTATGCAGTGCGCCGTCGTCGAGTTTTCCCGTAACGTCGCGAATCTCGCGAATGCGAATTCCACCGAATTCGACAAGGATACGCAGCATCCGGTGATTTGCCTGCTGGACGAACAGCGCGAAATTACGGATATGGGCGGCACGATGCGACTGGGGGCTCAAGACGCCAAATTGGCCGAGGAAAGCGAAGCGGCCGTGCAGCGCATGATGGGCTTCAAAGGGCGGCGCTAGAACCTAGATACGGAGCGAGAGACACATGGCGAGAAAAACTGAACTGCCCAGAGGTCTGCGCGCCGTCGTAACCGGCGCTGGCGGGGGGTTGGGGCAAGCCCTAGCCCTAGAACTCTGCAGACGCGGGGCGAGTGTGATCGTGAGCGACATCGACGACGATGGCGCAGCGTTGACCGTTGACCGGATCAAAGCGATCGGTGGCACCGCGCACGCTGTTCGCTGCGACGTGGGCAACCTCGAACAGATGCAGCAGCTCGGCGAGCGCGCCGTGGAGCTGCTCGGTGGCGTCGACCTAGTCGCGAACAATGCCGGAGTGGCCGTGTCCGGGCGCATCGGCGAGGTCGCGATGGAGGACTGGCGCTTCATCATGGACATCAACCTGTGGGGTGTGATCTACGGATGCCGGGTGTTTGCGCCACAGATGCGCAAGCAGGGACGGGGCTACGTGTTGAACGTGGCATCGGCCGCGGGTCTGCTGTGCGCGCCAGAGATGGCGCCCTACAACGTGACCAAGGCGGGGGTGGTGGCGCTCAGCGAAACGATGCACGCGGAGCTCCGCGACGCCGGCGTTCACGTGAGCGTGCTGTGCCCGACGTTCTTCAAGACGAACATCATGAACTCCGGCCGAGGCACCACCACCGACGAAGACAAAGAGTTCGTGGCGCATCTCATGGAGCGCTCGAAGATTCAGGCGCCCGAGGTGGCATCGCTCGCCCTCGACGCTGTCGCTCGCAACGACTTGTACTGTGTGCCGATGCGAGACGGCCGGATGGCTTGGCTCGCGAAGCGAATGAATCCGCGCCGCTTCTACGATCTGGTCGGCGCCGTCAGCAAACGGCGTCGTGAGCGTCGAGCGGACTAGCCCCTTAGAAGCCGACTTCCAGGTTGGCGTTGATGATGCCGATCTGGTGGACGTACTTGCCGCCGCTATCGGGAGTTCGGCTCGCCGAGATCAACGTAGGATCAGCGGCGGTGCTCTTCCCCGTCGTGTCTCGGTCTAGATAGTAGAGATGCGTGTACGAGCCAGCCAAGAAGATCTTCTCGCCTAGCGGTATCCGCACGCCAGCAGCTGCGCTGATGTCGTTGGCGTCCAAGTAGGCTGGTTCCAGCGTCTCGTCCGGCACGGCGTTCGAGTCGAAGCCGAGGCCCCCAAATATTTCCAAGTTTGATTGCGTGAAGTAGCTCGCGCCGACGCGAACCTGAAACGCGTCGTTCCAGTTTCGAGGGAAGTTCTGCAGCGCCTCAGTGGCCCTACCGTCGGCATCAAAAGCGCATTTCTTGCCCTGAACCTGCAGACACTGATTTTCGAATAGGCTCCAGCGTGTGTAGTCGCCCCACAAGCGCAGTTCGAGGCTATCGCTGGCGCGATACCGCATTCCGAGTCGGATGATGTCTGGCAAGTGCTGATACAGGTCGATTTCGGTTCTCGCCGACGGCGCGTTGAGTGCGTTGTCCAGCGTTCCAGACATCTTCATTTCGCCGAGGCCAGGCGACGACTGATAGGAGGCTCCGATCCAGAGTTCGTCTTCGATCACCATGGCCATCAGCCCGACGCCAACGGCGCCTTGAACGCCGCTCACGTCCGCGAAGGAGCGGCCTTCGATCGTGACGTCGTTTCCCGCATCCGCATTGCGCGCCCGCACCGTGTTGAGCGAATTGAGCACCAAGCTGCCCGTCGCGCCGATGCTGAGACTCGGTCCGCCGAAATCGAACTCGTAGGCGGCGCCGCCGGAGATATAGATCGAGGCGGACGCGCCATCGATGTGATGCCAGCGTGCGGGACCGTCCACCGCGCCCGGATAGGTTGGATTGTCCTTGAATTGATCGTTTTCGTCGAACGTCGCCGACCCGCCGAATGGTGCGAACACGCCGGCGCCCAAGGCCAGCTTGCCGATCTTGCCCGTGACGCCCAACATGGGTGCGGCTAGCGGATTGAACAGCGTGCCCTTGCCGTAGTTGGCCCCCTTTGCATCGGCCGGCTCGGGGGAGTCCGAGGGGGCTTGCGGGTTGTCGAACGACGCATAGCGCAGCGCCAGCGTGCCATCGATGAACAGCTTGACGCCGTCCGATGCGGTCATTGCCGCCGGATTGTAATAGATGGCGGTCGGGTTGGTGGTGGTGGGATGACCGTGCTCACCGCCGAATCGCGCGGTGGCGAAACCCGATGCGTCGGCGGTTTGAGGTGCAACCGTGGCGCAGGCAACAGCAACGAGTGCGGGAAGCGTTCCCCGTTTCATGAAGAGCATGAATAATTTCCTTGATGTTAACGGCTACGGGAGCGGGTCAGCGTTTTCCATGTCGCAGTTGATGACGGGGTTCGTCAGCGTTTCGTCGCTCACGACACGCGAGGCAGCGAATCTGGAACCGGCCAGCGCTATCATCGCCGGTTCAAGCGCGTTGCCGTCCATATTGCCGCACAGAAAATCAAAAGTGGCATCGGGATCGTCGGTCGTCTTCGCGGAGCACGCTCGGCCTTCCAGCGATACTTCGGCGACCATCTGCACGCCGGGGAGAATCGGGTTGGCATCGCCGGTTACCGGAAAAGCCTCCAAGTCGACCTTGAATAGCCCGCCTTCGACCTCAAAACTGGCGGGAGGGATGGGGTCGCCGACGGGGGTCTTTCGATCCGCCGCGTTCAGCGCCGTCCCGCCGATGCTGACCTTCACTTTTCCCGCGCTCAGCTGCTCGGCGGTGACGTCCAGCAGGAGCAGCACCGGCTTCTTCGGGGAGACGGTGGTCGACAACGCCAGCAAGAACTGGCCGTCGACCTCGTCGGCCTCCGGTGTGGGACAGCCGCCTTCTGGAAGCGGCGCAGCGCCGGCAAAATCGGCGCGCTCCACGAACTCGTCGTACCGACCCTCCGGGTCAGAGCACCCGAGGGCGGCGAGCGGTAGGGCCAGGAGACACAGGCGAGTAAGCGGAGTGGCGGTCATGGTCATCCTGAGTATTAACACACCCATCCGGCCCCACGGTCGACTACCGCTCGGTGACCGCCTGACACCGCACGGCGGTCGGCACGCCGCACTGCGTCGAAGCCGGGTCGATGGGCGTTGAAGTTGCGACCACCCCGTTTGATCATGCGCCATGAGCTTACGAGCCCAACTCCGCGGCCGAGCGGTCGAGATCGCGATCGGCGACAGATTCCGAGGAATTCGGCGCCGAATCGGGCGGCAGATCGATCGCCTTCGAGCGACGCCGCGACGCTTACTGATCGCCTTTGCCCCGGCCGACCCGTACAGCTACGTGCTGGCGCAGCAGCTACCAGCGTTGGTCGCTACCCACGAGCTGAGGGTTGTGCCTCTGCTCGTCAAAGCCGGCGGCACCGCCGACCCAGATCGCGAGGGACCCCACGCGATCGCCGACGTTCGCCAGCTACATCGGTTTTACGACTTTGATTTTCCCCGAAGCGGCGGGGCGCCAGAGCCCGGTCTAGTCGACGAGGCTTACGCGATCCTAGCTGCGGCTGCGCCCGAGAGTTTTCTCGACACCGCGCAGCGCGTGGGCCGGGCGCTGTTTCGGGCCGACGAGGCGGGTCTTGAGCAGCTGTCGGCCGAATTGGGGCGGGATGCGGACTGGCGAGCCCGTCGCGCGGCGGACCAACGGCGTCTGAATGTGGAGGGCCACTACATGAGCGGCACCTATAAGTTCGAAGGGGAGTGGTTTTGGGGCCCCGACCGAGTTCGCCATTTGGCGCGTGAGCTAGGCGATCCTCACCGGGCCGCACGTCCAGGGCTGGAGCTTAGGCCGCGGCCGCTGCCGGAAACGTCCGGCCGGGCTGTGCGCCTGAGCGTGTATTTCTCTTTCCGGAGCCCCTACTCGTATCTGTGTCTGCCGCGCGTGGTGGAACTGGCTCGGCGCGCGAACGTTCCGCTAGCGCTTAAGCCGGTGTTACCGATGGTGCTGCGGGGTTTTCGCGTTCCACTGCGCAAACAGCTATATATCGTTCGAGATTCTCAGCGCGAAGCGGACTACTTCGGCGTTCCTTTCGGACGTCTCAACGACCCTCTGGGTGGCGGGGTGGAGCGCTGTCTAGCCATCACGGCCGCTGCCCGCCGCGACGGGCGCGACGTGGATTTCGCTCTGCACGCGAGCCGGGCGATTTGGGCGGAGGCGGTCGATTTGCACCGAAACGCCGAGCTGAGACGTCTGGTCGAGCACGCCGGCCTGCAGTGGGAGATCGCGGCGCAAGGCATGAGCGAATGCGGCTGGGAACAGCAGGTCCGCGCGCACCGGGACGAATTGACCGAACTCGGGTTGTGGGGCGTGCCGTGTTTCCGAGTCGAAGCGCAGGACGGTTCGGTTCGCGCGCTGTGGGGACAGGACCGCCTAGACGTGCTGGCGGAGTGGCTCAGCGACGCTGAGCGGGGCGTCGGCGACGTGGTCTAAGGCCGCGAAATAGTGGCGGCAGTTTGGCTGTCGCGCACCCAATTTGCGCCGGCAGTCTGATAGCGTAGTTGCGGCATGAGCGACAATGAGAGCAGTAGGCCCGGCGGGCGCATTCCGTCGATGCGGCCTGAGGCAGTCGAAGCGGCATTGGAGGGTTCCCTTGAGAACGAGGAACAGCTGCTAGGCGCATTGGTCAGCGCGCTTGAGCGCGGTACTCCGCTGCCCGCGCTTTGGGACCAGCTGCATCAGGCGGCGGTTCGCGACGACCGTTTGAACGAGCTCAGCGCCGCGTACGCTGGGCTCGCCCAAGGTCGCCACTTTTCTAGTTTGCCCCGGGACGTTCAAGCCGAGTTTCACATGCGCGGATGCGTGCTCCATCGCGACTTGATCGGCGACTTGGGCATTGCGCTGGCGTATGCCGAGCA
>JAUIKB010000481.1 GCA_030430975.1 Polyangia bacterium | reverse complement strand
CGACCCCTGAGTCCGTCACTCTCGAACGTGGCGAGCCCGTGTGCGGAGACGATTGCGGTTGGCCGACGCACTTGCTGCGCGCGGAGCACGCCGGACAGGTCGTTGAGATTCCCGTCGGCGAGTCACGCATCCTCGGCGACCTTCGGATCGCCAATAGCTGGAACCAATACGTCGAGGGGTTCATCCCCACCGTCGGCGTTCCGGGTCCGTCCTGCGGTGCTGAGGGCAAGGCGTTCGACCACTATTCCGGCATCGCACGGGTAACGCCGTAGGTCCGTCGCTGTCGACGGACCCCGATCCGGATTGCCGCTGCCCGCCGGACTAAGACTTGATCTCGAAATCCTCGATCACCGGATTCGCGAGCAGTTCGTCGCACGCCTTTTTTAGCGCCGCCTCGGGTGCGGAACCGTCGAACTCGATCTCGATGATCTTGCCGACGCGCACGTCTTTCACGCCATCGACGCCGAGCGAACCAAGCGCGCGCTGAACCGCGCGTCCCTGGGTGTCGAGAACCTCGGGCTTGAGACGGACCAGCACGGTGGCTTTCATGCGCCGACAGTAGTTGAACCGCCGGGACGCGTAAACCAGTTCACGGCACTTGAGATTTCGCGCAATTCGTTTCGGCTCGACGCGAATGGGGACATGCCTCGCCGCCCCCGAGTTCCGACACCAGGTCGTCCCCATCACATCATCTCGCGGTTCGTAAACCGCGAGTTTAGGCTGCCCGATTACCGTGCGCGCCAAGCGTACCTCGCCCGGCTGCGCCGCGCGGCGCTGGCGGATGACCACGTTCGCATGTGCGCCTACGCACTGATGAGTTCCCACGTGCATTTGGTGATGGAAGGAGGTGAGCGTCCGCTCGGAGCATTCCTGCATCGGCTTAATACGAGCTACGCGCTGTGGTTCAACCGCGCGACCGGCAACTACGGACCCGTGTTCGCCGAGCGTCCGTTTTCGCAACCGGCGACCGATGCGGAAACGCTCGGCCGGTTCGTGGCATATGTGCACAACAACCCCGTCCGGGCGGGAGTCGTGAGCTCGCCTGAGGCGTCGACGTGGACGAGCCATCGAGCGTTTGTCGCCGAGGCCAGCGGGCCGCGGTTTCTCGACGTAGAGTGGACTCTGGCGGCTTTGGGTTTCTCAGCCTCCAGCGCCGGACGGGCGGCATTCCACCGCTATGTCTGTGCGCGAGCGCCGCTGGCTCGCGATCCGCGGCTCGATGGGCCAGGTCCTTCATCTGTTCGGCACGCGGAGAAGCTCGTGACTGTGGCCGCAAAAACGTGGTGTGTCGACCGAAGCGCGCTGCGGTTGCCGTGCGGCGACCGCAGGATGACTCAACAGCGTCTGCATCTCACGGCTGTAGCGCTGGAGGTGGTGGGCCTTCGCGCCGACCACTTCGCATCTGCGTTGGGCGTATCGAAAGCGCTCGTCACACGGCTGCGCCGTGAAGCTGCGATGCAGGATTGGCAGAGCGCGGAGTTGCTCGAGGCGTACCTCGCGGCTTAGCCGTCGGGCGTAGCCGAGGTCCGGTGAACCGGTTTACGCGTCCCCGCGGTTCACGCTGGTCCGGTGAACTGGTTTACGCGTCCCCGCAGTTCACGAACTAGTCGTCGTTCTGGACGCCTGGGCCTTCGGGCTGGTTCAGCTTGCGCGACCAAACGAAAGCGTCGACGGGCTCGTCGCCGCGACGCATGTGCCGTGCGAGCAGGCCGGTGCGCTTGAATCCGTTCACGAGCAGGGCTGCGTTCAGGTTCAGGTCGTCGACCGGCGACAGCGCGAAGCTTCCGACCACGCCTTCTTCGGTCAAGGTGTCGCACAGTTTCCCGACAGCCTTGATGGTGAGCAGCGTCTCTTTTTCGGTGCGTGGCGCCGTGAGCAGCTCGATGAACGCGTTGGAGTAGCAAGCCTGGCTCTCGACCGAGATGACGAGGGAGAAACCGCCGCGCGCGGTACACATGAAGTGGCGGCGCTGCACGTCGCGGCTGAACGGCTCGAAGCCGGAGAGTCCGCGACCGTTGGCTAGCAACGTGTGCATGAGCTTCTTGACGTCCTCGTCACGACCCGGGGCCACCTTGACGGGAGGAAGCGGCCGGCCTTCGAGGGTCTTCGCCAGCTGGCGTGACGCCTGATAAAGCTTCGTGATCGGTCCCTGAGAGACCGCTTTGGCGTAGTCGAGCTGCATCGGGCGCAGGCCGGACTCCTCGGGGTCGTTTTGACGGACCGAAGGAACCAGGACGCCTAGGATGTGGGCGTCGCTGCGCTTGTAGAAGCCGGGGATGGTGCCTTCGCGTTTGAACCCGAGCCGCGCCCAAGCGGACGACTCCTCACGTTCAACCAGAGTGTAAACACGCTCGACACCCTCGCGCTGAGCGAGGCTGATGGCGAAAATGCGCTTTGCTGGGCTGAAGCCAGATCGGAAATCGATGACTCGCATGGCGCGGGCGCGCCGGTTGACCAGCAGGCACAAGGCCACCCGATCGTTTTGGAACGTGATCTCTTCGAACGGTAGTTTCGAAGGTACGGTCTTAGTCGCCATCTATCCCCTCCGCCGGGGTCCGGCCGACTGGCCGGTGCTTAAAAAAGGTCCAAGAAAACGCCTATTTAGGCGATATTCTTGAGTCTAGTGCTTTCACTAGGCTTTCACTATTGCAAGGCGTGTACCACGGAACTGAAATGCTCGCAAACGGCATTGTCTCGATTTCATTGACACGTCACACAAGCTCGTATCCGAGCAACTCGGCATCGGATCGGTCGACCTTGAGAGCGGACAGAACACGCGGCAGATGCTTGCGTGGAACGGAGACTCGCGTGGGCATACCGCCGGCCAATCCGAGCAGCTTGAGGAAGTTCACGCCGCTGTCGAACGCAGCCGCCATCGCGACGTTGTCCCGATCGACGACCACACTGATGCGTTCACGTTCCTGCCCGAGCAGCAGCAGCATCGTCTTGTCGATCCGCGCGTAGCCGTCGGTGATATCGACGATGGCGACGTCTGGGTCGAGCCGCCTGTAAGCCTGCGCGGCGCGGCGGGTTTCCTTTTCGATCGGGATCAGTTCGGCCCCCGCTTCGTCGATCGGGCGCCACAGTTCCGTGTCGCGAAGTCCGTCGTACAGATGCCTGACGATCAAACCCATCAAGCCTTGATCGCGCGGCCGGGCGCGCAGAGCCCGGTCGATGCGTTTGGCTGTTTCAGAGGGTTTTCCGATGCGCGTGTCGATGCACCGAGCGTCGTCGTCGCACCCCGCGTACGGCTCCTCGCCACTACGCATCCATTTGGCGGCGGTCGCCAATCCGTCGAAATCGGTGTGACATACGATCGTGTCGAGGTGCCCGATTCGCTCGACCAGCGCGGGGGTGACCATTTCGGGACACGCGCCGTGTTCGGCTTTGGTCGCCAGCACAAACCGATCGTCGTCCGCAAACCTCGCGTGGTCGTCGTGGTCGTGATGATCCACCCACACGGCGAGCCGCTCGCCCAGTCCGTCGATGAAGGGCAGCGTGACCTTATCAAAGCCGCCTCCGCTGCCGATGCCAGCGAACGCCACGTCCACCACGCCGACGCGCCCTTCGAGCGTGCGCGGTTTCGGCAGCTTTCGCGGCGTGCCGAACGCGACTTCACTGGGTAACATACGACACTGGGTAGCATGGACCGCGCCTGTGCTCCGTCCAACTCACTCCAGGAGTCTCTATGATCGCATCTACTCGCACTACTTGGCTGGTTTTCGGCCTGATGCTCACCGCTGGCGCCGCGTTTGCCGATACGGAGGTACGCGGGTCTGGGGGCGGTTCGAAGTCGGCAGCCGGCGCGAGTTGCAGTATTTCGGGCACGGCGCCCGTTGGCCACGGCGTCAAGCTCTACGAGAAGGCGAGCGGTTCCACGACGCTAGGGCAGTTCACGGGAGCCGCGACCGCGCTGAAGCTGCTGCACGCCCCCAAGTCGTCCAGCGATCGCGCCAAGGTCGCTACCGGAACGTCCAGCGGTGGATTCCGGATTGAGGGGTACATCGACGCCACCGAACTCCCGCTGGTGACGACCTCCCAGATCCCGGTTTTTACCGGGCATACGTACATCGCAACGCAGCGCACGGTTAAGTTCGCCGGCTCCAGTCCCGGGAAGCTGACCGTGAAGAAGAAGCTGCACTGGCCGTTTAACCAGACCTTCAAAGGAACGGCGCTGTGTAGCTCATTCAGTTTCAGCCAGGGCACCGCCAAGGCGTGGACGACGCCCGGCGAGGCGCGTGGCTACTCGCTGACGCGGAGCGAACTCGATCTTTACGAGGCGCCCAAGGGTTCCGCCGACAAGGTCGCCACGCTGTACAACGGCACTTCTGACGGCGTGCTGTTCTGGAGCACGAAGCGCAGGGGCGGTTGGGTGTACGTCGAGTATCACGGAGACGTGGACGTTGAGGGTTGGGCCAAGGCGCGGTTCTTGAGACGTCTGCCGAAAGGCGAAACGATGGATACGGTGGCCACGGTCACCAAGCGCTCCTCCAAGACGAATCTCAAGGTGCAAGGTAAGTACAAGGTGGTTACCGCTCCTAATGAAGTGGACCTACACATCGCCGCCAAGCCGACCGCGCACGTGTTTGGAACGATCGCCAAGGGGACCAAGGTGATCGTCACCGATGTCGTTGCTGACATGGCGTCCGTCCTGCCGAAGGATCTGCATGTGATGCCCGAAACCGGCGAGCAATGGTGGGCGAAAGCCAAAGACCTTGGCCTCTAAGAACGCATGTCACAGATATCCGTGATCAATGCGATCGAGGTGCCTCCGGATCACGTCGATGCCGCGATTCGAATTCGCAACGATTATGTCGACTACTTCCGAACCAAACCTGGGTTCGTGAGTTCCACGTTCTATCGGGCCAGCAACGCTCAGCAAGAGTTCCAGTTCATCAACATCATCGTCTGGGAATCCGAGGAGGCGTTCCAGGCGGTCGTGAATGAAGGATTCTCTAACGCCGAGGGGATGAACGACGACGGCCGACGCGTGTTGGGCAAAGGGTTCCCGCCGCCGATTCGAGTCCATCCGGGGCAGTACGAAGTCATCGACTCCGACTGAGCGCCTTTCAGAATCACCCGATTGGCAGCGCGCCGACTCACGGATAGCGTCTGCCCATGGTGAACAGCGATCGGATCCGAGCCGCTCTGGCGTATCCGCTTGAGGGTACGAACTTCGAGGATCTCGGCGACCGTTACGTCGGCAAGGTTCGCGACAACTACACGGCGAACGGACGTCGGACGTTGATCAC
>JAUIKB010000480.1 GCA_030430975.1 Polyangia bacterium | reverse complement strand
CCAGCCCGAACCGGAACAGCTGAACGACACCGGCGCCCGGCTTGCGCTGACCGCGCTCTTGGTGCGCATCGCCCGGTCGGACGGCGACTACTCCGAGGATGAACGCCGCCGCATCGACCGTATCGCCGAGGCGCGCTACAGCCTGTCGCCCTTCGAATCCGCCAAGCTGCGCGGTGAGGAGCTCGGGTGGGAGTTCGTGGATCGCGGTCTGGATGTGACTGTCGTGCGCCCACGTACTGTCCTCGGACACGGTCGCCTCGGAATCTTTCAGATCCTGTTCGAGTGGGTACGGCTCGGAAAGCCCGTGTACTTGCTCGGAAGTGGCAACAATCGATACCAGTTCGTCCACGCAGATGACCTCGCTGAGCTATGTGTCCTCGCCGACCAGGTCCCGGGCCCGCGCGCTCTGCTCGGAGGTGCAGAGCGCTTCGGCACGATGCGCGAGCTGTTGACCGCGCTGGTGCGTCACGCGGACACGGGGAGTCGCATCCGGTCGCTACCTGTCCGCCTCACGCAGGGCGGCATGTGGTTGACGAGCAAGGCAGGGCTGTCGCCGCTGGGCGACTATCACACGCTGATGTACGCGCGCGAGATGTTCTTCGACATCACGGACACCAAGGCGCACGTCGATTGGCGCCCTACCTATTCAAACGAAGAAGCGATCATCGACTCGTACGACTACTACGTGGCGAATCGGTCGGCCATCCTCGCGCGGTCCAATGCCTCCCACCACCGGTCACCCGTGAAACTAGGAGTTTTGAAGCTCCTTGAGTACCTGCCCTGACCCCATGAGCGAGCAAGCCAGCAAATGAAGGGGTCCGCTCTGCTGTTCGCCGTGATCACGGTCGTGCTCAACAGCGCGGCGCAGCTGCTGCTTCGAAAGGCTGCGGTGACCGGTGCGACGCCGACCCTACCGCTGTCACTGCTCAAAAGTCCCTGGTTCATGTCCGGGATCGTGGCCTATGCGGTCAGCGTCCTGACGTGGCTCCTCGTATTGAAACAGGTGCGTTTGGCGGTGGCTGCTCCCTTCGTCGCCCTGGTGTACGTGGCCGTGCCGCTGGCCAGCCGACAGCTGTTCGCAGACCAGATTTCGGGCCGTATGTGGCTCGGCATGGCATTCGTCGTCCTCGGCGTGACGCTCGTAGCCAAACAATAGTTCACGCCCGCGTCGCATCGCCGCGACGCTTGTCGTCGTCACTACCCCACGGACGCTGCTCGATCAGCTCGTCCGCCGCCGCGCGCAATCGTTGATCGAGCCGTCCGCGTGCAGCCTCCTTGAGTGCCGCCGCAAACATCGACGCCGAGGAGAATCTGCGTTCCTTGTCTTTCGCCAAGCCGAGCGCGAGCACGCTCTCGACGTCGGCGCTGATCTTGCTCAACTTGCTAGGCTGTACCGGCTCGACGTGCAGGATGTTGTACATCGTGCTGACCATGTCTGGACCCGTGTATGCCGGGCGCCCGACCAGGCACCTGTAGGTGATCACAGCCAGTGCGAACACGTCAGCTCGCGGATCGACATCCTCTCCGCGTGCCTGCTCGGGCGACATGTAGCTTGGCGTGCCCACAGCTGCCCCTTGAGTTAGTGTCGCGCCAGCTTGAGCGACCTTAGACACACCAAAGTCCAAGATCTTACACGTGTGAACCCCGCCGGCGCTGACCCGAAGCAAGTTCTGAGGCTTCAGGTCCCGATGCACGATGCCCGCGTCATCCGCAACCGCTAGCGCCTGAGCGACCTGCGAGACGAGCTCGAGGGTAGCAGACATGCCGAGTCGCTTCTTTTGACGCAGATGCCACGCTAGGTCCTGACCCTCGAGCAGCTCCATTGCAATAAACGGAGCCCCATCGTCAGCGTAGCCAGTCCCCAGCACGCGAACGATATACGGTGACTTCAACCCGCCCGCGATCATGGCTTCGCGAAAAAAGCGCTTCACGTGTGAAGCGTTCTCCATCACAACCGGATGGAGGAACTTCAGCGCGGCTAGCTCGCCGTCGTCGAGGCGTTGGGCGCGGTACACCTCCCCCATCGCTCCGCGGCCGACGACCTCTTCGACCTGGTACTCAGTCACGACTTGTCCGGTGTACCGGCCAAGCTTCCCGCGCATGGCCTCATCTAGATCGGCCTGCGCCTCGTTCAAAAGAGCATCGCGTTTTTTGATCTGGCGCGCTGCACGCTCAAGGCGTTCGAACGCACTCAGCGTTGCCTTACGGCTGCGCCGCGCCAGCCAAAACGTGAGCCCGAGGAGTATCTGCGCCAACGACATCGTCGCAACCAGCGCCAGGGGCTCGCGGGGTTCGATACCGAGCACGCTCGAGGGCAGCCTGAGCACGCCGGTCGCTGCCAACCCGCCGAGCAGCAGGTAGCCGCCCGCGCACACGGCGTAAACGATACGCCCCGCGCGCTTGTCGTCCGTCGATCCGAAGTAGTAAATTCCGACACACAATGCCATCGCCGCCGGCGAGAATACGCCCACATACAATATAACGGCGTGGATACTCATCACGCACATCAAGCCGTGAAACAGCGACTTGCGAGGATCGTAGTTCTTCGGATCCCGGTAGAGGATGACCAGCCACAACGTGACTATGTTGGTTGCCGATATCACGCCCGTGGCGATCCATTTGCCGAAGTAGTCACCCCTCGGGCTCCACACAGCAAAGATCGCAGCGATTCCAATAATCAGAGTGAGCCGCAGCAGAGCGCTGCTACGGCTCGCTTCCTCCCCGATCAATATGTCCGGAGCCGCGGTCCAGCTAACCCCGGTCCCGCTCGAGGCGGTCGAGGATCGACCGAAACCACCGAGCGAACCGAACGTGGGTCCAGAGCCTAGGGTGTCGTGTGGTGTAGGGCCGGAAGGTGCACGCGCGGACGGACCAGGCGGACCGGTTGCGGGGGTGTCGACAACCGTCTCTTCCTCCTCCGCCATCCCCATAGGGTCGCGTTCTAGGACGAAAACAACAAGGGTTTCGAGCCAAGGGCCGCCCGACGCCACCGGGCATTCCCTTGCGACAGCGGAGCGCCGGGGCTAGTCGTGGCGCATGTCGATGCAACGCGCCCGAGATCTGGTCGAGCACTTTCGGCGCCAGGTAGGGTCCTGTGCCGCCGACGGCACAACCCTGGAAGCGCCGGCAAGTGTCGGCGTATCACTCCTTCAGTCGATGCTGTGGACGCGGCATCTGGACGTGGCTGCCCACGAGCTGAGGCACGCGGGTCACGGGCACTACACGATTTGCAACGCCGGACACGAGTCGAATGCCGTGCTCGGGCACCTCACCGGTACCAGCGATCCGGCGCTGGTTCACTATCGCAGCACCGCGTTTCAACTTCAGAGAGCGCGCGAAGCGAAGCGCCCGAATCCGGTTCTCGACATCGCGCTGAGTCTGGTCGCTTCCAGCGACGACCCGACAAGCGGCGGGCGACACAAGGTGCTTGGCATGAACGAGCTGGGGATCGTCCCCTCGACGAGCACGATCGCCAGCCATCTGCCGCGAGCCGTTGGCCTGGCGTTCGCAATCGAGCGGCGCGGGCGGCTGGGCCTACCGCAAGCATTCGAACCCGATGCCATCGCCATTGCGAGCTTCGGCGATGCGAGCGCAAACCACAGCACAGCGCTCGGCGCGTTCAACGCGGCGTCCTGGGTTACGCACCAGAGGCTAAAGCTGCCGCTGCTTTTGGTCTGCGAAGACAACGGCCTGGGGATTAGTACTCGAACCCCCACGGGATGGATCGAGACCTCGCTGAGCCGGCTGCCGCACCTCGAGTACTTCAGCGCCTGCGGTTGGGAAATCGACGAGTTCTACAGCGCCGCATGCGAGGCCGTCACACACTGCCGCAGCACGCGGCGCCCCGCGGTGCTCCACGTGCGGTGTGAGCGACTGCTCGGACACGCGGGCAGCGATGTCGACACCGTCTACCGCACGCGGGACGAGCTGGAACTGGCGCTTGATCGCGACCCTGTTACCAACCTGGCTCAGCGCCTTATTCGCTCCGCCGTCATGGCCAGCGAGGACGTCCTGGCGATGGACCGTGAGAGTCAACAGACCGTGGCGTCGGCAGCTGCAACCGCAACTGAACGGCCCAAGCTCCAGACTCGCGCCCAGGTCGCCGAAGCTCTCACCCGCGATGTCGGCGCGGAGGTGATCGACGCCGCGCGCGCTCTAACCAGCGCCGGCGCAGCGGAACCCGCTACGCTCGCCCAGGGCATCAACGGGGCTCTCGCCGAAGCTCTGGAGCGTTATCCCGAAGCGCTGATCTTCGGCCAGGACGTGGCAAAGAAGGGCGGTGTCTACGGGCTAACCAAGGGCCTGCTCAGCCAGGCTGGGCCAGCGCGGGTGTTCAATACACTGCTCGACGAGCAGACCATCTTGGGGCTGGCGCTCGGGACCGCAACGCTCGGTCTGCTTCCCGTACCGGAGATTCAATACCTCGCGTACGTGCACAATGCGCTCGACCAACTCCGCGGTGAAGCTGCCACGATGAGCTACTTCTCGAACGCCGCATACGACAATCCGATGCTGATCCGCATTGCAGGGTTCGCTTACCAGAAAGGTTTCGGCGGACATTTTCACAACGACAACTCCGTATCAGCGCTGCGCGATATCCCAGGAATCAGCATCTTCGTCCCCGCCCGCGCGGACGATGCCGCGCAGCTGTACCGTTTGGCATTCTCGCTCGCGCGCGTCGGACGCCGGGTCGTCGTGAGTATCGAACCGATCGCGCTTTATCACACCCGCGATCTACACGACGCCGGAGATGAAGCGTGGCTCAGCGTGGCGGACGCAACCGTCGCCGAGTTCGGCCGAGCGCGCGTCTACTTCCCCACCGCGCCGGACCTTACTATCGCGACGTACGGCAACGGTGTGCGCATGAGTCTCCGCGCCGCCAGGCACCTGCGAGACGCAGGGATTCGAGCGCGCGTCGTCGACCTCCGCTGGCTCAAGCCCCTACCGTTCGACGACATTCTCAGCAACGCCCAAGACACCGGCCGGCTGCTTTTCGTGGACGAATGCCGTCGGACCGGAAGCGTTTCAGAAGAAGTACTCGCGCGGGTCGCCGAACGTGTCGACTCCGTCCGTCTGGCACGGGTAACCGCCGACGACTGCTTCGTGCCGTTGGGAGACGCCGCCCAGCTGGTTCTGGTTAGCGAAACCGAGATCGTAGATGCCGCCACGAAGCTCGCGCGCGGCTAGCGGAACGTGGAAATCAAGTTCGCGAGGCCGTTAGTCGCTGCAGACAAACGACTTGCACGTTTGCGGCATCGTG
>JAUIKB010000479.1 GCA_030430975.1 Polyangia bacterium | reverse complement strand
CTTCGTCGGCTTCACGATGTTCGTGTCGAGAGTCGAGTTCACATTGCAGGCGCGCAGACACACGCCGTCCATCCCGTTGTTGCGACTGCAAGCCGCGGCGGGATCGATAGCGGTGCAGTCGGCGTTGGCCGTACACGTCATCGTGATGACGCAGACGCCGCCGGGCGGACCACCGGTGGGCTCGCTCTCGAGCAGGCACTCGAGCGTGCCGCCGCACTCTGCGTTGGATGTGCAGGGCGCGCCGAGCATCGTCGCGGTCCCGCCACCGGTGCCCGCTGTGCCCGCTGTGCCCGCCGTGCCGGCCGTTCCCGCAGTTCCGCCGGTCGCACCCGCGCCACCCGTCGCGCCGGTTCCGCCCGTTCCGCCGGTCGCACCGGTTCCGCCGGTCGCACCGGTTCCGCCGGTCGCACCGACACCACCGCCGATACCGCCGGTCGCGCCGACGCCAGCACCGCCAACGCCGCCCGCCGCACCTGCGCCGCCGACGCCTCCGGTCGATCCAGCTCCGGGTCCACCGGGACCGCTTGGAAACCCGCCGACGTTGTTCTCGCCCTGGGCACATGCGACGACCAGTACGGACGTCAGTCCGAAACTCAACAGCGAACAAACAAGCTTCATAAATCCTCCGGCGCCCCGCGCTGGGCGATGCCTAGCATGACGGGGTACGGGCCGCCAAAACCCCCCTGCAGGTCCGCCGCGGCCCACGCCAACTTTACAGAGTCACGGCAATTCGGTGTAGAAACCGACTGCCGCGCTGGATTCGTTGCGGCTCGACCCTAGAATCCTCGGCCCGATCCGTGGTGGAGTCGGGGCCGATGACCGCCGCCAGCGTGACCTGGAATCTTCTTGTCAACGGCGACACCGTGCCGCTGGGCGAGCGACCCATGGTGCTGGGACGCAGCGCGGTGTGCGACGTGGTTTTGAATCACGAGCTGATCTCCCGCCGCCACGCCGAGATCCGATGGGGGGACGGCGGCATCTGGATTCGCGATCTGGATAGTCAGAACGGCGTGTTCGTCAACGACCATCGCATCGACGGCGAGACCCGCATCTTCGATGGAGACCGCGTACTGATCGGTCCGGTCCAGCTCTCGCTGTTCGCCGGGTTGCTCGAATCGAGCCCTCCGATCAGCAGCGCACCTGTGCAGGTGGACGATCTCGACGAACCGACGGTCGCCGATCCAGACCAACCCCCCGCCGCTCCGGACGGACCGGAGCTCCACCCGACGTTGCGCGATCTGGCCCGCACGATCGCCAACGTCGTCGACCGCATGCTCGAGCGCGGCGACGAGGAAGGCGCGCTCCGGCTGATGCACGCCGAGGTCGAGGCTGCGACTCGCAAGGCGCGGTTCGGAAAACTCAGCAACATCGAACTCCGAGCGCTCGGCAACGTCTGCCTCGATCTTCAGTCGAGTCAGCGTTCCGGATGGCTCGATCCGGTGCTGCGCCTGTACGAGGCCAGCGGCGCCGTGATGGACCACGACACCGTCGATCGCTTCACCGAGCTGCTAGCCGCCGACACCTGCGAAGCGGCGCTGCTGGACGCCTACATCGCCGTCGTCGAACGCGAAACCTCCGAAGCTGCCAAGGACGCCGCGATTCACGCCGCATCGCGACTGCGACAACAGCAGCACCGCGCGCGCTAGCCATGAAACGCAAACGCCGAGCCAGCATCGCGTGCATCGCCACGTGGATTCTGATCACCGGCTGCAATCGCGAATCGCAGAGCGCGACTACGGCGGTGTCGGGAAGCACCGCATCGGCGGGCAAAGCCAGATCAGACACAACCGCCACCACTGGCAAGCCCAAGGCAAAGCCCGCCGACCCGTCGGATCCAAGCCCCGATCCGATCACGCATCCGTGCGTTGTCAAGGCGGCCCAGTTCGACATCGAGCTAGCCAAGAATCTCAACTCCTGCAGCACTGACGCCGAATGTGACTGCTTTCCCGGTGGCGTTACGGACAAGGCTGGCTGCGGCGGAGTTCGGAGCAAGGCCAGCGCCAAGAAGCTCCACGACATCAACGCCGAATTCGGCAAGATGAAGTGCAAGCTGGCTCAAGAATGCGGCGCTCAAGAGTGCAAACCCAAATGCGACAACGGTCAGTGTCGATGAGGCGGTTGTGTCGCCCCCGGACCGGCACCGCGTCACGAATTACGTTGACGTAATTAGTGGCACGACATCGAGACGTTCCCGCGACGAGCGCACGTGAGTGACTAGATGAACCGTCAACATGGCCTACCCATCGCGAAGCCAGGTGCTTGGACAGTACTGCTCCCACAATGCCAGGATGATGCGATCTGCGTTCGGGTAGATGGACCGGAACTCGACATCTTACTCACCCGCAACACGGGTCAACAGCGGCGAATGACGCTTCAGCTCGTCGGCAGCTCCGTCCGAATGCGCGGCGCCTCAGGCCGTTGGCACGACTGCGCCAGTTGGCTATCGACGAACGTTCTCGCGTCACTCAAGCGCATCGGCGGTCTCCGCGAGTTCCACCAACCACCAGAGTCACTGGGCCGTCGCGCTGTCGATAAGTGCCTTGCCGACCACTCGCCGCGCGGCGTGAATCGCTCGGTTGAACGCGTGCAGCGCCGCGACCGCGGGCCGCAAACGATCGGGCACGACGTACTCGGTCAGCTCGATCACGACGCCGTCAGGCGCTGTGAAATACACGTAGCGCACCGCCCCGGCTCCGCGCGGCGGATCGTGCACGGTCACGCCCGCCGACTGCAACCGATCGATCAGCGGCTGCAGCTCGCGCACGTTCACACCCAAGTGCGCCACACCGAAACCATGCGTGAGAGCGCCGTCGCCGTGAGACGGCGGCTCCTGCGGCGAGATGCCGTCGGGGTACGTGCTGATCGCCAGAAACTGCCCCGCCAGGAGCAGCAGGTGATTCTGGCCGCCATGATTGTTCACCAGCGCGCCCACCGGCTCGGCGCCGAGCACGTGCTCATAGAAATGAAGCGTGTCCGGCAGGTTCGCGGTGTAGAGATGAATGTGGTCGAAGTTGGTGATCATGCGGGTGGCTGCAGTCTACAGGTCTGGCACGAGGTGGCCACTCGACCGGCTCAATCCAGGCCCACCTCGACCCCGGACGCCACGCTCAGGCCATCGTAGCTGCCCTTTGCGAACGCATCGTAGCCCAACACCGACGTGTAGAAGACGCCGACGTGAGGGCGCAGCCACGGCACGCTCTGCAGCGTAAGCATCGCTCGCAGGCCACCGTCGACGGCAAATCCGAAGCTCGCGTCCCGACCGTCCTGAAGCTCGTTCTCCCACTCGCTCACGCGCCGGCCGTCCGGCGTCTCGCGATCGTCGTCGGTCAGGTAGAAGCCAAATGCCCCCTGCCCCACCGTCACCGGCAGTTCGACGGCAAAGCTGTCCGTCACCGGCACGTGCAGCGCCACGAGCAAACCTGCAACGCCCCCATCGCTGCGCAAGGTCAGCTCGTTCTGACCCTTGTACGTCGAACCGTCGCTCGGCTTGACCTTGAACGTTTCCGGATTGAGCGGGCCGGGTCGGTTGAAGCCGGCGATACCGACCTTGAGCCAGCCGTCGAGCAGACGAACGCCCGTCGAAAACCCGGGACCGTGACTGGCGTGTCCGGCGAGTGCCATGGCTCGCCATTCCACGCTAGCGAACACGCCGATACCGCCCTTAGCGTCGTCGGGTTGGTCGGCGACCGGCGGCGTGTACGCGACGCCTAGCCCGGCGCGCGCCGCGAGCTTCATGCCGTCGCCTCCGTAGCCGAACCCGCCACCGATCCCGATGTCCGTCACCAACGTCCAGCGATCGGCCAGACGCCACCTCAAACCGAACTCCAGAGGATTGGCGAGGGTGTCGAGCTCCGTAGCGGGCGATACAGCCAGCGCCACGTCGAGTCCGATCCCAACGCGGCCCGTCAAGCTGTCGCTCAGCGGAACAGTGAGGCCGGGGCGCAGCGCAACCAGTGGCGCGATCGAGCGCTCCCCCTGCGGAGTCGACGTCGACGCCTGCACCCAGCGCGCTCCCGCCTGAACGCCCAAGCCGAACCGGGCGCCGCGGCGCAACTTCAGCGCGAAGTCGCTGGTCAGGCGGAACTCAGCGACGAAACCATCCCGCACGGCGTACCCGCCCACGTAGCGCTCCCGTGTAGCGGAACCTCGCAGCTGGGCGCCGAGGTAGGTCGTATCGACCGGCCATAGGGCGTCGAACTGGGCGCCCGGGCCGTCTTGGTTGTCCAGCGTGGCGCGGCTCGCGACCGTGGGCTCGGCGAGCGCCGTCGCCGGGACGGCGAGGCCGATGAGTAGTGGAATGGTAAAGGAAACGGGCGATTTCATGGGTGTTCTCCTCAGCACCCGCGATTCGTAGCGGCCTGGCCGTCATGCGGCAGTCGCTGTTCTTGCATCTAATCTATGCGCACACGCATGATGACCGCGTGCGGATCTCTGCTACCGACCTCGCGTTGTTCCTGGAGGTGTACCGGGCCGGAACCCTGTCGGGAGCCGCCGTCGCGCTCAAGGTCAACCAGTCGACGATCTCAAGACGGCTGACCGAAATCGAAGACCGGTTGGGGGCGGCCTTGTTCGTACGCCACCGCGAGGGCATCCAACTCACGCCGCTCGGCGCCAAGTGGGTGGGTCCAGCCAACGCGATCGATGGGCACGTACAAGATGTCGTGCGTACGACCGCCGATCAGCTGGACGACCGCCACAACGTCGAGGTCACAGTCGCCACTGTCAACTCGATCGCCGATCACTTGCTTGTGCCGGCCCTACCGCGCTTCTTTGCGCGGCACCCCCACACGCGACTGAACATTGTGGCCAGCCCTCTGACGACCGATCTATCGCGACTCGAAGCCGATATTGCCGTACGGGTAATGAGACCCACCGCCGGCGATCTAATCGTCCAGCGCGTCACGCTCGAGTCGGTCGTTCCAGTTGCCCGTCCAGATCTAGCTGCAAAGCTCAGCGATCTTCCGCCCGTCAGCTGGCCGTGGATCGCACTGGGTCGCGAGAAGTTCCTGCCGCGACCGATCGCGCTGTGGCAAGCCTCTCACGGCGTCGTTCCGCGTGTGACGGTCGACTCTGGCAGCACTCAAATCATTGCCATCCGGTCCGGGGTTGGCGTCGGCTGGCTCGCCGATCGCCTTCGCGCGCATCTCGGCCTAACGGCGATGCCGACTGCGGGACTCCCAAAAGTCGACGGCGCGCTGTGGCTGGCGACGCACCAAGCACTGCGACCCCTCGCCTACATCGACGCGGTGTGGCGATGGATCG
>JAUIKB010000478.1 GCA_030430975.1 Polyangia bacterium | reverse complement strand
AGCTGCTCCACTTTGTCACGCGCCCAAGGGGTGCGGCGGAGGAACTTGAGACTCGATCGGATGCTGGGATCGTGAGCGAAACATCGAATGCTCACCTGAGACGCCAAGTGCGCCCAGCCGTACCGCTCCACGAGCTCCTCGAGAATGGTCTTGAGCGTGATGCCGTGGAGCGGGTTGTTGGGTTGCTGCTGGGTCGTCATCGCAACCGTAGCGGCACTACTTGGGAACGGTGACTGTGCCGCAGCCGAGTTTGTAGTCGACGGCGCCAGCCGGGTCGGCTTCGACCATGCCGCAGCTGGTCGGGCACAGGCTGATCTTGGTCGGCGGGCTGACTAGCGGATCGGTGTCGTAGTACCAGCCGCCGTTCTGGGCGTCGCAACTGGCGGCGCTGCCCACGAATGGGATTGTAGTGGTGCCACCCTGGCCGTTGGTGAACTCTACATTTACCTGATTGTAATTGAGCTGTTCACCCGGCGGCGGCTTGGGGATCAGGAACTCACAGCTGAGCTGCTGGCCGCGGATCTTTTCCAGCGCGTCGAAGAACTGTTGCGACACGTTCCCCGCCGACGGATCGACGATGTAGGCGGTGTCGGTGCCGCCCGCCTGAGCGATGGCGTTGGCGTTGGCGGTTCCCATCGCATCGCCCGGCCCGAACACGCCGATCACAAACGTCTTCACGTTCGGGTTGCCGTTGGCGCCCTGTGACGCGATCTGACCGATGTTGTTGATATCGGTATCGCAGCGCGTGGGCACGCCGTCGGTGACGAGCAGCACGAACACCGCGTTGTTGGGGTTAGCCTGCGCGTGCGTTTGAGCGTAGCCGATCGCGCCTTGGAGCGAAGCGCTCGTCGGCGTCGCGCCATCCGGCATCTTGGCATTGATGGCGTTCTTGAGCGCCGTGGCGTTGCCGGGCAACGCAGCGATCGACACGGCGGGATTGCGGTAGTCGGCCTGCTCGCAGGAGTCGCGGTTGATGCAAATGCTGGAACTCTGCGGCGTACAGGTGCCGCACGTCGGATCGCTGGGAGAGCCAATGCGGCACGCTAGCGTCGGATCAGCCGAGCAAATGCCCCAGGCCGCGCACTGCGCGCCGCCGGGACAATCGGCCACCGAATCGCATGGGAACAGCTGCGTGAGACCTGCGCCGAAACACGCTTTCAAGAAACACGGACCGCCCGTGCCACACTGGGCATTGCTGGTGCACATCGCCGGCACGCCGGCTTTCGGCTTGGGGAAGAACTGCAGCCCAACGCCGAGTCCGTTCGACTTCGGGTCGTCGATGAATCCGATCAGCGCCGACTGCACGGCGCTCCACTTAGTTCCGCCACCGGAGGCGTCGCCATCCATCGATCCCGACGTGTCGATCATCGCGAACATGTCGACCGGAACGCCCTCGCCCGCCTGTGTCTCGCCAACGCACGTGTCGGCGTCGCCCAGGTTGCCGCCCGTGTTGGTCCCGCCGGCCGGAGCCGTTCCCCCGTTGCCGCCGAAGAACGTGCCGCTGGTGCCGCCAGAGTTTCCACCGGACGTGCCGCCCGCATTGGCGCCGCCGCCAACCGAGATGTTCGACCCGGATGAACCGGAACTACAGCCGGTGGCTGCCATCAGAGCCAGCGCACAAGAGGTGACCACGGTCGTCGTAAGAGCGGTTCGAAAAGACATGCCGTAGTCTACGCCACCCCGGCGTATCGGTCACGCCGTCCGGTACGGTTGTACCGAGGGTATCGAAAGCCGGTGCAGCTGTGTTTCCGTGCTGTTTCGCCCGGTGGCCGTCGGGTGGAAGATGCCCAGCTCCGTTGAGATGCGAGATGGACAAGTGCTCAAGACCGCCAAGCCATCCCACCGCCGGCCCGCACTAGACAACTACGATGAACGCCGCTGCGAACCGAACGGATAGACACGACGCTCCCTCGGAACATGCGAAGCGGTCGTGCGCAGATTTGCTAGAGTACGATCGTGAAGCGACCCGTCGCTAGCTGCCCCTATTGTTGTGCTCAAGTGTTTTCGGCGCGGGTCGACTTCGCCTCTGGGTTGGCGCAGTGCGAGCATTGCCGCGAGGCATTCGATGTCGACGACAGCCTCGTCGCACGACACGACGTACTAGACGCGCTTGCCGTACCGGTTGGCTGGAGCGCCGAACGTGTCGAGTCCGGCACCGACACAGGCTCGTATCGAGCCGCGCGCTCTAAGTGGAGTCGGCAGGTGCGCATTCGTTGGCGTTGGGCATCTCCTCGCCTACGCAATCAGGCGCTGCTGGGGATAGCCGGGCTCATAGCGCTGTTCATCGCGGCGTCGTACGCGCTCTTCATCGATAGCGTTCCGGGGCCGGCGCAAGCGGGTGCATTGCCTTGGCTGGGAACAGCTGCTCTCGGCGCCGGGCTGTCTTCACTGCTCATTCAGTCCATGGCTCCGACGACCCTCAGCGTGGTCAACGGCTCGGTGCGGATAGCGCAGTTCCCACGCTTGCTACGTCACGTCGAACTGCCGTCCGGCAGCGTGCAGCGCTTGTACTGCCGCCGCGGCAAGAACTCCCAGGGCGACGTCAGCTACAGCGTCGTGGCGTGGACGGGCGACCGGGAGGTGTGGCTTGCTTCGGACTTCGAGCACAAGCGACACGCTCAGTTCCTCGAACGGGAACTCCGTTGGGCGCTCACCCGAACGTGATGCCGATGCGTCGCGGCTACGACCACTGTATGTCGAACACGCAGCTGCCGCCTTCGAGATCGAGCTCATCGATCAAGACGCTTGGCGTGGCACCCGCCGCGTCGATGATGCCTTCCCAGTTGCCGGCCAGCATCAGCGCGGTACTGCCCAGACGCCAGGTCGACGGCGGGAAGCCGACCATCCGAAGCCGCACAGCGCGGTCACCCACGTTGCGATACGTCAACTTGCCGGCATTGCGGACGACCGCCTCGCGCGCCCTAGGCGCGAGACGCAGCAGCGTGTGGGGCGTCATCCCGGAGATCCGAATCATCGCCTCCATCGCAAACTGGAACGCTGGGTTCTTAACCAGGATCCGTCCCACGGCTCGGTACAGACTTCGAGTTCCCTCGTCGCCCAGCGTGACGCGAATGGCCTCGGTGAGCGCATTAAACGTCGGCTCGTCGAGCCACATCGATCGTGGTGCATCCTCGATCACCGTCCATGCTTCGCCGCACGCGTCGATCACACGCTGGCGCTGAACGGGCGACAGTCGCAGCACGATCGACTGCACGTCGTGAGCGTACGTCGCCTTGGTGCGCGGCGCGCCCGGAGGCGTCTGACTGTCGGGTGGCGATCGCGTCCACACGAGTCGCTCATTAGCATACGCAGCGCCCTCGCGTGGAAGCGGAGGGCCTCGCAGCCTAAAACGCGGTAAGCTGCCGCAATGCACTCGACCTCTCCGCGCGCCGCTGCCTGCCTCTGCCTGTCTATCGCCCTGTCCGGTCTCTTCTCGGCCTGCGGCGGAGATCCTGAAGTCTCTGGGGACGCTCCGGGCATCGGTGGTTCAAGCTCCTCTGGAGCCGGCGGAAGCGCCGCAGAGGCCGGCTCCTCCGGAAGCGGGGCGACTGGCGGTAGCATCGGCATCGGCGGCAGCATCGGCATCGGCGGCACGGCCGGTACCGGCGCGACCCAAGGCTTCGACGTTCAGCCGGACACGCAGCAAACCATCACGGTAGACATCGGCGCGACCAGTCCGACCGTTGAGTTCAACGCGTTCCTAAACGGTCAACCGATTTCGGCCGGCTGGGCCGTGGACCGGGGCGAGATCGCGAGCGTCACACTGACGCCCTCCCAAACCGGCGTGGTCACGCCCACCGGAACCGTGGGCGGCATCGTGAAGGTCACAGCGGGCCTGAACAATCAACTCGTCGACCGCGAGGTCCTGGTGCAACTCAAGGGCTCGCAGAACGGCGCCGATCCAGGCAACCCGGCGCAAGCTGGACAGATCGCCGGCAACGTCGCCGACATCACCGACGGCGGCGGTATCGGAGGGGTCGGCGGTGATGGGCTGGGGCCGGCCGTCGACGCCGCAATCGCCGACCTGCTCAATACGCCGACCGCCAACGGCGCGGCTGAGAATCTGCGCCTGTTGTATCCCTATGATGCCACCGTTTTCCCGCGGGGCATCTTGGCCCCGCTCCTGTCCTGGGACTGGACGGTCGCCGACGCTGACGCGATCAAGATCGAGCTCGAGACACAAAGCGGTTCGTTCAGCTGGTCCGGTACTTTCGCTCGACCCGCGATTCTTGCGCAGACCGGCGGCGCGTTTAATCGCCACCCAATCCCACAAGACGTATGGGCCATCGCAACTAACTCAGCATCAGGCAGCGCTGACCAGTTACAACTCAGCCTAACCGTCGCGCGGGACGGGAAGTCGTACGGACCGATCACACAGAGCTGGACGATTGCTCCTGCGCGCCTCTCGGGCACGATCTACTACAACTCGTACGGCACCAACCTGGCCAAGAACTTCAACGGCGCGGTCGGCGGCGACGGTCGGTTCGGAGGCGCGGTGCTGTCGATTCGAGTTGGTGATTCGGGTCCAGCGTTGGTCGCAGGCGGCGACGGCGACTCCAGCTACTGCCGCGTCTGCCACTCCGTCGCGGCAGACGGCTCGCGCCTGGTCACTCAGCACGGCAACAGTACGTCAACTAGTTCCGCTTACGATCTGCTCGCGGGCGGCATGACAACGGAAACGGCGATGGCACTGGGAGCTGAATTCCCCGGAGTCTACCCGGACGGCAGCATGGCGCTTAGCCCGAACGGCCAACTGCTACCGTTGCCAGCCGCAGCGTCTGCGCTCACCACGACCGGTCTCGACACGGTGGCGACAAACGTCGGTACGCCGATGTTTTCGCCGGACGGTAAGCGCGTCGTCATCAACCCAATGGCGAGCCCCAGCATCGCCAATCCCACCCAAAAACTCGTTGTGCTCGAGTTTGATCAGGCGACGCTCAGCTTCACCAATCCAACCGAAGTCGTCGACTACACGGGCCAACCCGCGGCTATCCGTCCGGGCTGGGGCGCGTTCTTTCCGGACAGTCAGTCACTGGTATTCCACAGTCAATCCGTGGCCGGTTCCGATGGAAACACGTCTGGCGCGATGTGGACGCGCAAAGGTGCCAAGGCGCAAATCCACTGGACGAGTGTGAACAGCTCCGCCGATGTGACACCGCTCAATCAGCTCAACGGCCTAGACGCCGCCGGCAACTCGTACCTGCCGACGCTGACCACACCGACGTCTCTCGGGTGCACAGGCGATGGAGTCCAAGTGGGAGGCATCGACACAAGTCACGAA
>JAUIKB010000477.1 GCA_030430975.1 Polyangia bacterium | reverse complement strand
CGCGCGAGGAGGACTCGATTTCGTTTCACGTGTTTTCCGGTTTAGGTCTCGATAGCGGCCCGTCGACCGGACCACTCCGCATAAGAGCGCGGCGGTTGCCGCAGAAACAGTCTAGCTCAGAAAACGCTAGGGTTGCAGCTCGGGGCGGCGATCGGCCCTCGTGCCCCGCAAAGAGAGAAAACAAACCGTGTTTTGTACGGTTGTGAGGCGATTTTGGCGCTACCGTCCGGTGCGGCGGTGTGGGAGTGACGAGTTGATGGCATGGTCCGTGGACGCGATCCTCGGCGACAAGTACCGGCTGATCCGCCTTCTGGGCGACGGCAGCGCCGGCACGGTTTGGGAGGCGGAGAACACGTTGGTCGGTCGACGCGTCGCGGTGAAGATTCTCCACGACGAGTTGGCGGGTCACACCGAGATCCGAGATCGATTCGTCGCTGAGGCTCGTGCCAGTGCGCGCATCGCGCACGCGAACGTAGTGGATGTGTTTGACCTCGGCGAAGCCGAGGGCGGGACTCCGTTCATGGTGATGGAGCTATGCGAGGGCGATACGCTCTCGCACATCATCGAGCAGCGGGGGGCGATGGGTGCTGAGTATGCGTGCGAGTTGCTCATTCAGATCCTGTCCGCTCTGGAGGCGGCTCACGCCCTGGGTATCGTCCATCGCGATCTGAAGCCGGCGAACGTCATTGTGATTCACCCCGCGCCGGATCAGCCGCTAGCCAAGGTGTTGGACTTCGGCATTGCCAAAGGCGTGCACCCGGACGGTGAGGATCCCGAGGAGCGCGATGTTTTCGGTACTCCCCACTACATGGCTCCTGAGCAAGCAGCCGGCGACAGCGTTGACCACCGCGCGGACATCTACGCGGCCGGCGCCATCTTGTACGAGCTGCTGACCGGTCGGCCGCCGTTCGACGGCAGCATGCCGTCGCTGGTGTTGGCCGACGTGCTGACGCGGCCGCCCAAGCCGATGCGGGCGTTCGTCAAGACGCTTCCCACGGGACTCGAGGAGCTGGTTCGCAAGACCCTCGAAAAAGATCCGTTCGACAGACCTCAGAGCGCACGGCTACTGGCGCGGGCTCTGACCAGTTTCGTGCGGGAGACATCGTCACCGAGGCGTCGCCCGTCGGTTTCGGCAACGGAGCCGCCGCTGCCTCTGGTCGCAAAGGTCGGCGCAGACCAAGCTCCGGATTCGAACAAGCCCAGGTTGCAGCTCGTCCAGCAGTCGGAGCCCCCGCCGGCCATTCCCGGGAAGCTCAAGTAGCCCGACCAGCCAATTCGTAGTCGCCCCACGTCTTGTAGCTATCGGCCGGGTAAGTCAGCGCGCGGATCGCTCGACTACTGAGCGTCGCAGGCGGCGATCGGCTCGGTGCAGTCGACCTCGTCTGAACTCGTGAACTGCCGAATTAGACAGCCCATCGCTTCGCCTAGCGGCAGCGAAACGTCCGGCTTCGCCTCGCTGACGCACGCGGTCAGCTCGCGGACGCGATCCTTGGCGAGAAACCCAGACCGCACGCAGTCCAGACTTTCCTTGCAGGAAACGTCACCGTCGCCACGCCAGTTGGCAGCGCCCAAACAGAACTGCAGTCCCTTACGCTTCGGATAGTAGCTTCCCAGCAGCATGCACATTTCGTCGGTTGTGCGCGGACCCTGCCAAATGTCGCGAGACTCCGTGTTCTCGTAGCGACACTCGAACTCGATTCGGCTGCCTTTCGATACCGGCATCGCAGGCGAGTGGTGGGTTACCGGCACATCCTCCCAAGCCGTGGTTTCGTACACAGTCTTGGGCTTGTCGCCATCATATAGCTCAGCGACGTAGTCTACGCCGCGGCGGTGCATGTGCGACTGCATCGTGGAGATGTTGATGTCGTCCGGGATCGTGCAGCCCATGCGCGCGAACGATGAGGATTTTTTTCCTACGTGAATAAATGGGTTGTACCAAAAAAGCACGCCGCCTTCGCGCTTTACGTCCTGCTCTTCAATGGTGTGCAAGTTGATGCGAACCTCAGGCTCGATCGGCTCGTTGGTGGTGTTGATGTAGTGCGAGTTCATCAGCAGGACGGTCCCCGCCTTGACGGTGATGGCGGTGTCTTTGGGCAGGTCGATCATCGCGTTGCCAGTGGCGTTCTGTGACCCTCCGATCAGGCCGGCTACGTCGAACTTCGACTGAACGCCTTCGCTGCAATCGAATACGGCATCTGGGTCGATCGCCTCGTCGTCGTTTGTCTTCGTCGGAACCTCGTCGTAGCTCGTCAGATACAACAGGACATGGTGGCTGCCGCTCGAGAACCGAATCTCGTCGCGATTGACGTAGAGGTCTTCGTCGCCGACCGTGAAGAACTGGCAGTGTTCGACTTCAGCTCCGGGTTCGATGGTGGTCTGCATCTTGAACTGCACACCTTGCCCAGCAGCTGGCGGTTTGAGCGCGCCGGTTGGGTCGGGGTCTTCTGCGTCTCCGGAATCGGAGCAAGCGACGGCGCCCAGGCACAGTGCAAATAGAACGGATTGCTGGGTCCACGCTGCAACGGATCTCATCGGCGTCAGTTATAGGAGCTGAGGGTCAGGACGCAATGCGCGATCACGGTCGTAGTGTCGGACGAGTGCTGCGAGCTGTGTCGCGGCGCGTCGTCTCGGAACCGTATCGAGTCGCCAGCGCCAGTTGCCCTCGGAAGTCCCCGGCACATTCATGCGCGCTGAGCTGTCGAGGCCGAGAACGTCTTGGACCGGGACGATCACCCAATTTGCGCGGGTTCGATAGGCTGTGCGCAACAAACCGCGGCAGGTTTCGTGTACTGGCGCGTGGCGATCGATACCGAGCGTCTCGCAAGCGAGACGCCGTCGACGTGCTGGTTCGCTCAAGAACTCGCCGAGCGCCGTATCGGTGTCATGTAGGCTTGTGTAGTACACCGTGCGCGGGGTGACGTGGTGAGGGGCATGTTCGCTCTTCGGGTCCGCCCAGCCAAACGGCAACACGCCCATGCCCATGAGCTCGTGCCGATTTCTCAGCTCGACGACCTCGGGCGTGACCGCGCCCAAGTCCTCGACGATAAACGGCAGTTCGCCAAGGTCCGCGGCTATCGCTCCTAATAGTTGGTGGCCAGGCACCGGGACGAAGCGGCCGCGGCGCGCGTCACCTCCAGGCGCGATGCGCCAGTAGCGCGCCAGACCGATGAAGTGGTCGAGGCGGACGGTATCGAATCGACGGCTCGCAGCGCGCGCCCGGCGGAGCCAGTAGTCGAAGCCAGCCCGTTGCAATCGCCGCCAAGCGAAGACCGGGGTGTCCCAGCACTGGCCGCGGGCACTGAAGCGGTCCGGCGGCACGCCCGACACCGCGCGCGGCCGGCCGCGCCCATCGAGATCGAAGGCCGTGCGGTTCGCCCACACGTCTGCTGAGTGGAGCGTAAGAAACATCGGCAGATCGCCGACCAGATGGACGCCGCTACGGCGAGCCGCTGTACGTAGCGCCTGCCACTGACGTGCGAAGGCCCATTGCTCGAAGAAGCGTTGTTCGATCGGGCCTTTGAGCTCCCTTCGCACCCGCGCCAGTTCCTCTGGCTTGCGGTCGCGCAGAGCCGCTGGCCAGTCGGGCCAAGGGCGGCCCGTCGCCTCGACCAGCGCCTCGTGCATGGCGAAGTCGTCGAGCCACGCAGCTTCCCGTCGGGCGAACGCCAGGACGCTGCCCCGAACGGCCGCAGTGCCCGTCATGGCGCGTCGATGCGCTTCGGTTAGCGCTCGCCGTTTCGATGCCATCATGCGGGGAGGGTCGACGATGCCCGGCGGCAGCCGCGCTCGATTCGATTCGCTTGGGCCGAGCAGACCCTCCGCGACGAGCGCTTCGGGAGAAATCAGCCACGGGCTGCCCGCGAACGAAGATGTTGAGTCGTATGGCGAGAAGCCCCGGCCAGGCGGTGTGATCGGCAGCATCTGCCATAGGGACTGTCCGGCCGATGAGAGAAATTCCAAGAAGCGGTGGGCGCTCGGCCCGATGTCGCCGCAACCGTATTTCGCCGGCAGACTCGTGGGGTGGAGCAGGACGCCCGCCCGACGCTCGTCGCGCGGGCGCGCTCTAGGTGACGGCATGATTTCCCAGAAGCGCGCACGGGAGTTCTGACAGGACGTTTCGCACACCGAGCTCGGTGTAGGACTCGCCGGTGAACAGGTTCTTCCAAGGGCCGAGCTTGGAGGCGTTGCCTGGCAGCTGCAGCTGCAGATCGTCGCTGAGCGTCTGCGCCTCCGACCTGCCGCGGGTGATGACGACGATGATCGCGTGATGCTGGTCGCGGCGCATGAAGGCGACAACTCGCTCTTCGCGGCTGTCTTGAGTGCCGATCGGTTCGTAGCTGCCGTCGCGGAACAGAGCCGCGTGGCGTCGGCGAAGTCCGAGGGTCGTGGCAAGCACGCCGAGCTTGAGCGCATCCGTCCCACAGGCCGTGAGATCAGAGAGCTGCGCGACGTGGCGCAGCGTTGCGCGGCGTCGGTCGAAATCGACGGGCCGCCGGTTGTCGGGATCGACGAGGCTGTGTTCGATAAGCTCGGTGCCTTGGTAGGTGTCGGGAACACCCGGCAGCGTTGCTCGCAGCAGCGCGCAGCTTGCGCTGTAGCCAGCCCACGTCAGGGAGTGGTTCGCGACGAGTTGATCGATCTGAGCGCGCAGTGGTCGCGACCAGTCGGCGTCCATCACGTCCTTCACGATTCGGTCGCACTGCGCCTCGCGCGCGAGGTCGGGAGCGAGCCAGCTGGAGTCCACCTTGGCCTCGCGCAACGCTTTGGTCATATACGCCTGGAGCCGGCCGACCAGCGCGTCCCCACGGGGTTCGCTTGTGTCGGGCCATATCGCGATAGCGGACTGGAGTAGCAGATACAGCGTCGACCGGCTGAGCCCCGCGCCTCGTTCGCCAAGTGTGTTCTTGAAAGTGTTGAGGATGGCCTCGAACTCTTCGGCGTTCTCGGTCAACGCGGCGAGGCGGATACGGACGTCCTCGCTGCGCTTCGTATCGTGAGTCGATGTGACGTTGAGTGCCTGAGGCCAAGCCTTGCCGCGGATCGACACGCGGCGATGAAACGCCTCGACCGATACTCCGGTCGTGGACGGATCGCCGCCGACTTCGCACAGCGCGGGGCAGGGGACGTAGCGGTAGAACGCGGTGTCCTCGATGCCTTTACCCGCCACCGCGCCCGTCAATTGCTGCAGCGCGATCAGAAAGCTCTTGGTCGGTGCGTCGAGCGGCGCAGAAGATACGGCGTCAGCCAGCGCCTGCAACAGCGGTGCCTTGGTTTGAGCCATA
>JAUIKB010000476.1 GCA_030430975.1 Polyangia bacterium | reverse complement strand
AGCGAGGGGACGTGCGTGCTGGTGACCGGAGTCCCCCGTGGCAACCGGACGCCCTGCGACGCGGCGACCTGCGAAGGCGGATCGGCACGCTCGGCGGCTCGCTGCGACGGCGCGAGCACCTGCGGAGACACCACGCTGAGCCCATGCGCCCCGTACGCGTGCGCGGCCGGTGCATGCGTCGGCGACTGCCAAGACGATGAAGACTGCACTCAGGGCAACCGGTGTGACACCGGAACCGGCAACTGCGTGCCCGACACGGCTGAGTGCGACGGCGACCACACGGTGAGCGGCCCCGACGGCGAAACCGACTGCTCACCGTACAAGTGCACGGACAGCGGCGACTGCCTGGCGACGTGCACGAGCAACAGCGACTGTGTCGACGGGCAAAACTGCGACGCCCAGGGACGCTGCGGCGAGCGCACGGCAACCGCAAACAGCGACGACGGGGGATGCGGCTGTTCGGTCCCCGGACGCGGCCGCGCTAGTCACACGTGGTGGCCCGCCGCGCTGATGGCGCTGTTGTTCACACGGCTCTTTGCTCGCCTTCCAGCGTCGCAAGCTCCGCGCCGGCTCGCTGCCGCTGCGCGGCGTCTTTGAACACGGGGACAAGTGAGTTTCTTCACACCACCTTAGGGTCCACCCCTAAGCGCGAACCCCGAACCCGAACCGAGCTCGAAACCGACCCGGACTCCGCATTCGAGCTCGAAACCGCAACCCGACCTCGGGCACACCAGCGCCGTTTATCGGGCTCAGCCGCGCGCGGTTCCGTACTTGACGACACTCCTCGCTCACCACCTAAGCAACTGAATTCATTGAGGTGTCGGATTCTACTATCACTCAGATGAGTGAGAAAAAAGTACGAACGTCCGTACTCCTGGCGGGCGTGGCAGCGCCGTCATTTCGGACCGCACTCCTTCTTCACCTTTGCTGACTCATTGTTGTCGTCGCGGCACTCGTTGAACTGCTTGTTGTTCGGATCGATCACGATGCGCGCGAACGAGTCGAGAGTCGCGTCGCCCGGCGCCATCAGCGTCAGCGTTTCCGACTGACCAGCGAGCAGCGGCTTCGTCGTCATCACGGTACCAACCACCATGTTGTTGTTGAGTACCTCGGCTGTGACTCCCGCCGGCACGCCGGACAAACCACGATTCTGGATCTTGACCTTGTACGTCGGCGGGGAGCCGCACAGCACGTCGATCTCCACCGTGACGTCGGGCGCGTCGAACAGCCCGCCATCCTGAACGTTCTGACGGAAGTTGTTCAGCCACGACTGCGTCCAGTTCGGCTTCTGAGCGGTCGGGATCGAGCCGTAGACGTTCGCCCCGTCGCACGCACTGTCCCTGGAATCGCAAACATTCGTCACGAAGTAAGAGTGTTGCGTCCACAGGGTGCGTGTACCGACCCAGCTGTTTTCCTTGTCGCCATACACGCGAATGCCGCGATACGCGTCCCCCTGCGCGGGCGGGACCCAGCCTGGTTCGGGCCCGCTCGGGGGGTTGCACGACCACGTTGTCATGTCCACGCCGTTGGCGAACACGAGCAGCTCAGCATGACCGTCGCCATCAACGTCCGCGACCATCGACGCTTCGGTGCCGGTGAACGAGCTCGTCGGCAGCTGCAGCAGCACGTTGCCGTTGGTGCCGTCATATACCCACAGGAAGCACTCGTCGTTGTACACGACCTCGGCCGCGCCATCGCCGTTGAAGTCGAAGACGCTCGAGCCGGTCACGTTCGAACTCAAGTCATGGGTCGGCGCCGTCCAGATCTGATCGATTGTGTCGTTCGCGTAGTTCGGTTTCATCATTGAATAGAACTTCGCCTGCGCCACGCCGATCTCCGGTTTGCCGTCGCCATCGAAGTCGGCGATCGTCGGCGGGCCGCCACCAGCTTCGGGGAGGTTCACCTGGAGTTCTTCTATGCCAGTCGCGCCCTCGTAGATGTACAGCCTACCGCCGCTCACCGATGCGATGTCCGGCAGGTTGTCGCCATCGAGATCGGCGATCGCCGTGAAGCCGTCGGGGATGCCGGCGCTCGCGCGCCAAAGCTCCGTACCGTCGTAGTTGTAAGCGGTGTGGCCCGCCAAAAGCTCAAGCGTGCCGTTGCCGTCGAGGTCGACGAAGTAAGAGAGCGACTGCGATCCGCCTCCGCGGCCGCCAGCACCGCGAAACTGTCGTGTAATTGTCGTCCCGTCGATGGTCCACACCGTGCGACCGAACGCGGCTTCCGGCTTGCCGTCGCCGTTCATGTCACCGAGGGCGATGCCCCCACCCCAACCAAAACTAGTGTGAACCTCCGCAGGCTGATCGCTCAGTCCGACGACTCCGCCGTTGCGATCGATCACCGCAAGGTACCCGTCGCCGGTCAGCGTTACGATGTCGACCAGCCCGTCGTTGTCGACATCGCCGAGCGCGGTGCCGATCCCAGCGAAACCGTTCGCCCCTGGCTTGGCCTTGTCGAGCGACCAGATCTCCGCGCCGCTTCGACCGTCGAGCATCCGTAGCACGCCGGTCTTGCAGCTGTGCGGCGACTGGCCATCGCAGTGGCAGCACGTCCGGCTCACATCGCTGCCGACGAAGATCACGTTGGGCGGGTCGGATTCATCCACGGCGCCGTCACAGTTAGCGTCGTAGATCCGCGCCACCATCGGCGTGTTCCAGACGTCGACCTGGTTGGGGAACTCCTTAGCCGGGTTGGCCTGGCCCCACTCCCATTTCAACGTGGCATCGAGCTGCCCTGCCGGCGGCTTGTACTCGCAGCGCTCGATGCAGTCCGGCGCTGGGTTCGTTCCTTCGCAGATCGGCGGCAGCTTGATGCACTTGCCGTTTGAAGGCACCGGCTGCGTGCAGTTGTTGCTGCCCCCACTGCCGCTCGCTCCGCCGCTGCCCGTTCCGCCCGCGCCGCCAGTGCTGGAGTCGCCGAGGGAGTCCTCGCAGTACTCATCGTCTTCACAGTCGGCCGGTCCTTGGCAGTTCTTTCCGGGCGTCACGCACTTGTCGAATGAGCAAAACTCCCCAGCGTTGCAGCACACTCCGGCGCAGCTCAGATCCGCCGTCGGACAACAAATGCCGCCCGAGCAAACACCGCCATCTTCACAATCCTCGTCCTTGTTGCACTGGTTGCTCGACGTGCCGCCACCGCCGCCGATGCCGCCGATGCCGATCGATCCGCCGACCGCACCGGTTGCGCCACTGCCGCCCGCTCCAGAGCCAGCCGAGCCGGCCACGCCACCGAATCCACCGACACCCCCCTGATCACCGGCGACTTCTGCATCGCCGCTACAAGCCGAAACGATGAACACGGCGCCCGCGACTACGGTCGCCGGACCCAAGAGTGACTTTCGCATGCCTTCAGTCTAGGCGCTAAGGCAATGTGGGTGCCAGTAGCCCAATGTGGGACTCGCCGCGGGTCGTCCACCGCTGCGGCAGGTCTATGACGGACCGCACTCCTTCTTTACCGGGTCCGACTCATTGTTGTCGTCACGACACTCGTTGAATTGCTTGTTGTTTGGGTCGATGACGATGCGAGCGATCGAATCGACCGTCGCATCACCCGCCGCCGTCAAACTCAGCGTCTCAGACTGTCCCGCCAGCAGCGGCTTGGTTGTCATGACCGTACCGACCACGTTTCCGTTGTTCACGACTTCCGCGGTGACGCCCGCCGGCACGCCCGACAAGCCGCGGTTCTGGATCTTTACTTTCCACGTCGGGGGGCCGCCGCAAATCACGTCGAGCTCGACGGTCACATCCGGCGCGTCGAACAGGCCGCCATCCTGAACGTTCTGGCGAAAGTTGTTTAACCATGATTGATTCCAGTTCGGCTTCTGAGCGGTCGGGATCGATCCGTAGATGTTCGCCCCATCGCAAGCGCTGTCCCGCGAATCGCACACGTTCGTCACGAAGTACGAGTGCTGCGTCCACAGCGTGCGCGTGCCCACCCAGCTGTTTTCTTTGTCGCCGAACACGCGGATGCCGCGGTAGCCCTGACCTTGCGCGGGTGGCGTCCAACCAGGCTCGTTAGAACAAGTCCAACGCGTCATGTCGACGCCGTTGGCGATCAGCAGCAGCTCCGCGTGGCCGTCGCCGTCGACGTCCGCCACCATGCTGGCTTCGGTGCCAGTGAACGAGCTGGTCTTTTCCTGGAGCAAGATGCCTCCGGTGACGCCGTCGTACACCCACAGCCAGCACTCGTCGTTGTAAACCACTTCCGCGGCGCCATCGCCGTTGAAGTCGAACACGCTCGAACCCGTCACGTTGGAACTCTCGTCGTGAGTCGGCGCCGTCCAAATCGAATCGATTGTGCCGCCGGCGTAGTTCGGCTTCAGCATCGAATAGAGCTTGGCCTGAGCGACGCCGATCTCGGGCTGGCCGTCACCGTTGAAGTCCGCAATCGTCGGCGGCCCCCCGCCGCCCTGCGGCAAATTGGTGCGCAGCTCTTCGACACCGGTCTCGCCCTCGTAAATGTAGAGCACGCCACTATTAACCATGGCGACCTCTGGCTTATTGTCCCCGTCAAAGTCTGCGACGCCAGTAAACCCATCTGGTAAATTAGTCGTGCCGTTAGTCGCTTTCGCCCGCCACAGCTCCGTTCCATCGTAGCGATACGCGCTCGCCCCCGCTAGAAGCTCCAGCTGACCATCGCCGTTCAGGTCGACGAAGTACGACAGCATGAGGTGGCCACTGGTAGCCGCGCCAGCGCCGCCGCCACCCGACCCCGCCGCGCCGACGAACTGCCGCGTGATGGTCGTTCCATCGATGGTCCACACCGTCCGTCCCATGCCGACTTCAGGCTTACCGTCGCCGTTCATGTCACCTAGCGCCAGGCCACCGCCCCAGCCGAACGCACTTCCGCGGCTGGGCATCGGCTGGTCGCTGATACCGACCACATTGCCGTCGCCATCGATCACCGCGACGTAGCCGTCGCCGGTCATCGCGACAATATCGACCCGCGCGTCACCGTCGACGTCACCTAGCGCGATGCCCGTGCCGGCGAAACCGTGATTACCGGCTTTCGCTTTGTCGAGCGACCAGATCTCCGCACCACTGCGACCGTCCAGCATGCGCAGCACACCGGTTTGGCAGTTGATGGGGCTGCCTGCGGCGGCACACTGAGTGAGCCCGACGTTCGACGACACAAACACGACATTCGGCGGGTCGGATTCGTCGATGCTCCCGTCGCAGTTGGCGTCGAACATCCGCGCGACCATCGGCGTGTTCCACACGTGCGCTTGGTTCGTGTACACCGTCGGCGGATTCACCTGGCCCCACTCCCACTTGAGCTGGGTCTCGAGCGCC
>JAUIKB010000475.1 GCA_030430975.1 Polyangia bacterium | reverse complement strand
TGCTTCTCGTACTGCCGAAGCAGGTCGATCTTGTCGCGCTTGGCCACCTTCGTGGCGCCCCGTCGCATCAACCGCTCGGGCGCACTCTTGTGAGCCCCGATGCGCACGAAGTCCGCCTTGATCCCTAGCTTGGTCAGCAGGCCTTTGAGGTACAGGTGCTGCGAGCGCAGTCCGGCGAAGCGGATGCCGCCGGCGGGGTTCACGTAGATCTTCTCGGTCGCCGAGCACAGATACAGCGCTGCACCGCTGGCGTCCTCGAGGTGACAGATCACTCGTTTGCCCGCACGCCGAAGGACGTGGATCGCGTCGCGCATCTCCTGAACATGGGCAAGCGACGACGCCGGACTCGTCCGAACTTCGAACACCACGGCGTCGACCAACGGTTCTTTGGCGAGTGACCATAGCTGACGCAGCATCGCTACGTGGCCCCGCGCCGACGGCGTGCTCTCGATACGAAGTCGTACACCGTAGCGCGGCGACTCCGGACCACTCGGTTCCCGCCAACCGCGCACCGCCACCTCGGTCGAGAGATTGGCATACGAATCTCGCTTCCCGAGACCGTCGCCAGTGACCCCGCCAAAGCCCACTTCAGTCGAACCCGTCGCGCGCCCGAGATGGAACGCGATATTGGCCGAAGCGGTCCACGCCCGAGCCGCCTCGTCCGTCGGATCGCTGACAGATACATCAGCCCGCAGCCGCCCCAGCGGCCCGATGTCGATCCCAAGCGTCGCTCGCGGCACGAACACGTCGCTAGCATCCAGGTACTTCGCTTCGAGCCCGATCTCGAAATCGCGTGTGCCGAGGGGGCGCAGCGCCGCAGCAGCATCAAACGATGCGCCGAGGTTGCCGCCGACAGCATTGCTCGGACCGTTGATATCGTGAGCCACCAGTGAGAGCCCGAGCGCGTTGAAGGGACGTGTGCTCATACCGAACGAGTAGCTGCCCAGATCGGCGGACGTCGGCGAGTCGGAATAGGACCGTTGCAGCGACGCCCCGATAGCGAACGTCTGGCTGAGCTGCATCGCCAAGCCCCAAGTGATCCATTGATAGTTCTGACGCCCAGCCCGATTCAGATCACCATCGGCCGGCGGATCCACCAGATCGACTCGGAATCCCGAGCTGAGCGAGAACGGCAAAGGCGTTGCGAAACCGAGCGCATGCCCCTGCCACGGCACGCCGTTTTCTTCGTCCATGTAGATCGCGCTCCACCGTGCTTCCCACGACGGCATGAACGCCAGGTTCGCTGGGTTGAGAACGAGCGCGGTGGAGTCGTCGGTCGCCGCTACGCTGCGGCCGAGCGCCGGCAGTCGCGTCGGACGCTGTATGACGGTTTGGGCACCGGCAATGCCCGTGCTCAGCAGAGCCGCCGCCATGGCACCGCCGTTCAGGATCGCTCGATATCCACGCTTGCGTGTTTTACCCATCATGATCGAATTATTCCTCGTTCCAGCATTACCGTTCGGATCTCGGGTCCACGCGCCTGCAGTTCCGCCGGGTCCTTGACCGGTAAGAACCGCGACTCGCTTCCGCTGCGCGGCACCCGAAGAAAATTGGTATCTATGTGGCTTGTCATTTCGCCTATCAGGCGCTCGAATTGAACCGCCTTGCGATCGTCGACAGTCTTCTCTACCCGGAAAAATGACCAGTCGAAATCCAGCTTCGCCAGCTCACTCGCGTCGACATGAAACGTGTTCGTATTGAACACCCGCACCCCAGCTGGATCGAACGCCTCGGGCAACCGGAACTCTTCTAGGATCACCGGACGACCGTCCCACCGAACGGGAATGCCGCCACGATCCGAGCCCACCTTGTCGACCAGCTCACAGCTCACAGGAGCGGCATGGCTCAAGTGCCAACCGATGATCGCCGGGTCGAGCGTCGCGCCCAAGTTGTCGATGTTCGCGATCATGACGTACTTCCCGCCGTCGGTAACGAAGCGCTGAACGAGACCACTCCGCTGCAGCGCCTCGGGTAGATCTCCATGCCCCGGGGCATACGGGCTCGCGCGGCCCTCGGCGTCGCGAAACAGTCCACCCTCCGGGGCGAGGCGGAGCGACAGGGTTTGCGGAAACGTCGCGACCGGCAAGCCGTCGCGATTGAGGTCCGCCAGCGCTGCTTCGAGGGCGTCATGCGTCGACGCGCTCGTCATCAGCCAGAGCGCTGGCGCACGGCCCGTCGAATGGCGGATCGCTGCGACTTCGGCCAGGCGCAGGTCGAGAAACGTCCGGCCGTCGACGGCCTCGACAAGCGCCTTCACGACGCCGCCCATGCGCGTGGCCATCCCTCCGGCGAGGACCACCAGCGCGCACTCTCCACGGCTCAGAGCGGCGAGCCCCACCTGCCGGCAGGTGTCCCGATCGGCGCTAGAGATCGACTCGAGGTCAGCGTCCTGCATCGGTTCGACGTCGCCCTGGACACGATTGTCGTGCTGCGCCGATCGGGCTGCCAACTCCCGCAGCCGCCGCTCGTCGAATGCGTAGCGATTCAGGCGGCGCACAAGCTGCTCGGGTAGCGAGGCCAATTCCTGCTCAAGCGTCATTGCGCGAATCCTCGGTCCTGGGTTCGAAGGGCGCAAGCGAAACGCGGGTAAAACTCGGTCGCAGCCCAATTTCGCACTCGGAACGAAAGGCGCGCTATCTTGACGACGATGGCTGGCAGAGTCTTAGCTCTCGGTGTCCTATGCGCGACGGCGTCCTGTACGACCGGTGGCAACCACGCGCCCACAAACACCGGGGCGGCCCGAGCTGAGTTCGCTACGGACGCGAGGGGCTCCGCCGCCGATGTGCTGCGCCCTGGACCGCCGCGCGCGCACACAGCGGAGCCGTCGCTGAAAGAACGTCAGGCCCACCCAAACGAGACGTGGGTAGCCGGTTACTGGCACTTCAACGGTGTGCGCCACGTGTGGATTCCTGGGCGTTTCGAGCCGAAACTACCGTAGCGGTCTGGTCGCGTCGCCGGAGCCCCTTGACCTCGAGTCATCCCACCCCAACGCTTACGCACATGCGCCAACGCGCCGCCAAAGTGCGCTCAGCCGGCGCGTTCCGAGCACTCGCCGCCGCCATCGCGGTGGCTGGCTTCACGGGCACAGCCAGCGCCGATGGGCCGGTGCTGCACGAGTACTTCGCCGCCAATCCGAGCGAAGACGTGATGCTTAATGCCACCGTTGCCGGCGGAGGCCTGCCTGCTGCGCTCGACACTCCAAGCGGCATCGTTCAAGCACCGGATCCGACACGACCCCCGTCTCCTCTCGAACAGGCGTACGGCGGCGCTTCCACACCGGACAGCTTCGACGCGACGTACCGGATCGACTCGGACACCACGCGCCCTGAAATGGTCAACTACGATGATCCTTTCACACCGGCCGTGACGCCATTCAAGCGGCTCTTTGCGTACGACGGCGTCAGCTCAGCAGCCGAGTTGATCGTACGCGACAAGACGCTGAGGACCGTCACCGTCGGCGGCGCCGCCAGCATCGACGATGACCAGTTCTTCGGCGACATGACCGTCGATTTAGAAAAGGACGTGCCGGTACGCATCCCGACGGTCGGTCCTGGCTCGCGCATCATCAACATCGAAACGCATCCTCGCACCGAGTTTAAGCTCCTGGCGGACAGCGCTGAGAATCTCTACATCAAAGCGACCAAGCGCGCGCGAGTGCGATTGGTAATGCAGCTGGCGATTCAACGAGCGGTCTTTGGCAGTCCGTTCGCACGTTCGTCCTGGAGTCAGCTTCGAAGCCACCTCGCCCCGGTACCGTCGGGCTTGCGCAAGTCCGCGCAAACCGTTCTGGCGAACCTGGGGATGCATCAAAGTGCTGTCACGCCGCGTGAAGCGGTAAACCGGCTCGTGGAGCACTTCCGTTCGTTCGCGCCGTCGACCGAACGCCCGGCATCCAGGGGCGCGGACCTGTACCGCGAACTCGCGCTCTCGAAGAAGGGCGTGTGCCGACACCGCGCGTACGCGTTTTCGATCACCGCAAGCGCTCTTGGACTACCCAGCCGCATGGTGCGCAACGAAGCCCACGCCTGGGTCGAGATCTTCGATGGGCACATCTGGCACCGCGTCGACCTCGGCGGCGCCGCAGGCCAAATGCAAACGGACCAGAACGACCGCCGAGCCTCCCACGCACCCCCGCCGGATCCGTTCACCTGGCCCGCCGGCAGCGAATCCGCTGCCGACATGGCAGCGCGAGCCGGCGACGTCTCGACGCCCACCGATCCCGACGCTACGGGCGCCGGCGGCTCCGGCTCCGCGGACGATGGCTCGGACGACCCCGCCCCACCGGCGGAAACGCTGCCGCCACCGCCATCTCCGTTCGGGAGCATCGATCTGAAGGACCAACCCAAAGAAGATGAGAGGCCGCTCGCGGACGTCACGCTTCAAGTCACCGCGGCCAGCGCGAAGCGCGGCTCTCGAATCGACGTGAGCGGACGCATCGAGGCTGACGGCTCGCCGTGTGCACGGGTTCGAGTCGACATTGGTCTGCGGGACTCAGGCGACGCGGCACCGATCGTGATCGGTTCCCTCGCGACCGACGCGGATGGCAAATACAAGGGAAGCGTCGTCGTCCCGTTCGTCTTATCGGTCGGGAAGTACGAACTGCTCGCAGCCACGCCGGGCGACGCCCGTTGCGGCACAGGAGTCGGAAAATGAGCCAGCTGATCGTACCGTTTCTCTATGAACTGCGAAGGCGTCGCTTGCGAGTTGGCGCGCAAGAAGCGGTGCAGCTCTCGCGAGGGTTGGCGCTCGGCCTCCATCAGCACACGCTCGACGGCTTCTACTACCTAGCCAGATCGTTAATGGTGCACTCCGAGAGCGACCTCGACCGCTTCGACGAGGCCTTCCTAGCGCACTTCAAAGGGATCGTGATCGAGGCGCGCAAGGCCATCGACGAGCTCGAGGAATGGCTCAAGAACCCCAAGACGCTCGAGAAGCTCACGCCAGAGCAGCTCGAGGCGCTTGAAGAACTCGATCCAGAGGAGCTGCGCCGACTCTTCGAAGAGCGCCTCAAAGAGCAAAAGAAACGCCATGAGGGCGGCAACCGTTGGATCGGCACCGGAGGCACCAGTCCGTTCGGTACCGGAGGGCATCATCCGTCCGGCATGAGCGTGCGTGCAGGCTCCGCAGGGCGCGGAGGGCGCGGAGCCATGGGCATGGCGGACGCGAGAAAGTACCGCCCCTATCGCTCAGATGTGGTGCTGGACGTGCGCCAGATCGAGGTGGCTCTACGCAAGTTGCGGATTTTTCACCGCGAAGGGTTCGCTGACGAACTGGACATCGAGGCGACGATCGAGCGC
>JAUIKB010000474.1 GCA_030430975.1 Polyangia bacterium | reverse complement strand
CGTGGCGTTGGCGAACACGATCTGCGTCGTGTTCGTCACTCATGGCTACGAGACCGCCTACTTGATTCAGGAGCGTTCCGACGATCACTTGGTGGCGGAGCGACTGCGTCGGGCGAAGGTCGAGGCGGAGCTTACGGCGCTGCGCGCGCAGCTCGATCCGCACTTCATGTTCAACGCGCTCAATACGCTAGCGCAGCTGGTTGCCGAACAGCCGCGCCGCGCAGAGGAATTCGTCCAGAGCCTCGCGGAGGTATACCGCTACGTGCTGGCCCACCGCGATCGCGACCTGGTGATGCTGAGCGAGGAGCTTGAGTTCATCGAAAAGTACGCGTTCCTGCTTCGATTGCGATTCGGTAGCGCGTTCAAGCTCGAGGTGGAGGATCCCGACGACCGGGCGACGTGCATGCTGGTACCGCCGCTCGCACTTCAAGTACTTGTTGAGAACGTCGTGAAGCACAACGCACTCGATCAACAGTCGCCGCTAATAGTCACGGTTACCGTCGAGAGCGACGAAGTTGTCGTGAGCAACCCGGTGCGACTCAAGCAGGCGAGTGGGTCCGAAGGCGTGGGGCTAGCGAACCTCACCGAGCGCTGCAAGCTGGCGACCGGTCGGGTGCCGGCGATCTCGCGCAGCGCTGAGCGGTTCGATGTCCGCTTGCCGATGCTGGAACTGACGGCGTGACCCGCATCTTGCTCCTAGAAGACGAGCCTCCGGCGCTCCAGCGTCTGCGAGCCGCTGTCGAAAGCCATCCCGCCACCGAGGTCGTCGGTACGGAGTCGTCGGTCGATGGCGCGTACCTTTGGCTAACCGGACATCCAGCGCCCGACCTGATCATCGCTGATATCGAACTTGCCGACGGAAAGGCGTTTCGGTTGTTCGAGCGCTGGCGGCCGACCTGTCCGGTCATTTTCTGCACCGCGTTCGATGAGCACGTGCTTGAGGCGCTTGGCTGGAACGGCATTGACTACATCTTAAAGCCGATACGTTCGGAGAGGATCCATGAGGCGCTCGACAAGTACGCAGCGCTCCGGCAGCACTTTCGGGCGGAGGCGACCGAACGACTTACGGGTTTTAGTGCGAAGCCGCGATATCGCCGGCGCTTGCTCGTCAAGCGAGGGTCCGAATTTCTGGCAATTCCCGTAGAGAAAATAGCTTACCTGGCTTCGGAGCACAAGCTCACGGTCGCGGTGCTGAGTGACGGCAATCGCCACTTGCTCGATCGCACACTCACCGACCTCGAGTCGGAGCTTGACCCTACGCATTTCTTTAGGGCTAGCCGCAGCCATCTGCTCAGGATAGACGCCGTCGAGGGATTCGAGTCCGCCGGTAAGGGACGCCTAGAGGTGCTCATCGCACCACGTCCAGGCAACCCGGTGATAGTGAGCCAGAAAAACGCGGCTGATTTTCGCGCCTGGCTCGAGAGCTGATCTGGTCGTGTGGCGCTGCGCGAATAGCACAGCGTTCCATTATCGTCCGGTTGGCGGCCCTGCCGGCGTGGTACCGACCAGTCGCGTCGCGTTGTGCGCAGAAAGTCGGTTCTATGAAGATTCGTCGTGTCGCCGTTTGGCCTATGTCGCTTTCCCTCGTCCTGTTCAGTCTCGCCAGCTGTGGTGACGAGGGAAGTCAAGCGGCGACGGGCGAGGGTGGATCGGGTGGCTCAGTCTCAGGCGGGGACGGCGGTGTGGGGGCGTCAGGGGGAGCGGGCGGTGGCTCGGCGGGTGGCGTCGGCGGAAGCGCCGGCTCAGCCTCCGGCGGTCTTGGCGGCACGGCCGGCGGGAGTGGATCCGGCGGCGCTGGCGCGACGGCCGGCGTGAGCGGATCCGGCGGCGCGGGCGCGTCAGCCGGCGCGAGTGGATCCGGCGGCGCTGGCGGGGCAGGTGGATCTGGCGGCGCTGGCGCGACAGCCGGTGCGAGTGGCTCCGGAGGCAGCGGTGCTACCGGGGGTAGCGCGGGTAGCGGCGGATCGGCAGGTAGTGCCGGTGGCGGTGGATCGGCAGGTAGCGCGGGTTCCGGCGGCAGCGGTCCGGCGCGCGACGAATACCAAACGTCCTACTCGCTGACGGGCGGTGGAAACGCGCTCGGCGTCATCGGTCGCGTCATCGAACTCTCGAACGGCGACATCATGATCTGCGGCAGGGCGCCTGGAGCCGACTCGGCGGCACACTTCGTTCGGGTGCGTCCGAACAACACCATTCGGTGGGCGCGTTCGTACAGCACGCCGGGCACCGTACATCAATGCACCGACATCGCCGAGTTGCCAGGTGGAGACTTGGTTGCGGTCGGCTATCGCGGGTCGCTGTTCACCGATAACCGCGGACTGGTGTTTCGTCTGAGCAGCGCGGGAGCGTTGGTCTGGGCGCGCGAAACGACCGGGGAGGCGCAACTCCACGGGGTGGCGCCCACGTCTCAGGGCAACGTGCTCGCGGTGGGTCGCACGGGGAAGAACCAGGGGGTCGCGGCGCTCGCCGTCGAGGTGACACCCGCCGGAGCCGAGTCCAAAACGCTGGCGCTATCGAGCGCGTTTCGCTTCAGCGCGCGATGGGTGGGTAAGGGGCCAGGCAACGACATGCTCGTCGTGGCGGAGTCGACTAGCGGATCGGGTCTTCGAATGTACCGCCTCACATCCGCTGGCACGTTGCGAAAAGGCTGGAGCACGGGTGCGGCCGACGATGTCGCGTTCGACGGCACGGGGAAGGTCATGCTCGTTAGCGGCATGCTCCTGCGTGTGTTCGACACCGATGTTGAGACCTATCAAGGATACAATCTCAACCGCAACTTCAGGCGGATCCATCCCGCCTCGACGGGCGTTGTCGGTATCCGCGCGGGTTCGAGCTTCGGATTCGTCGGTGACCTGACGAATCCGGCGTCGCCGTGGAACCACTCCTTTTCGATGGTCACGGCCAGCCATGGCGACTGTATTCCGACGCAGTCCGGGGCGTTTCATTGTGTGACCCAGGACTATTTGCTGCGTATTAATAAACCGTCGTTGCCTGCCGATTGTTTGCGAAGTTCCGGCACGGCGTTCACTAGCTCATCGTCCACTCCGTCGTCGCCGAATGCAGGAAACTATGCGGTCGGTGCCAAGTCTTCCGTTCTGGTCGAACTCAGCGGAGCGTCGCTCGACACGCTGGCGGTTGCCACGACGGATCACTGTCCGCCCTAGCACGACGCGTTCAAACCGTTCGCCGCATTGGTCGGCGCCGGATCGTCCTGGGTGTACCTCACTAGTCCGAATCGTTTTCCGCATAAGGCGGAGCCGGATCGTACTGAATGTGCTTCTGCGTCGTCCGCGCATGCTCGATGCCGTGCACCTGTCCGAGGACCCATAGCGCCATATCGATGCCGGCCGATACGCCCTGGCTGGACACCACCTTGCCGTCCACGACCCAGCGCTGATCGCGGACCACGGTCACATCCCCGAAACCCTCGAGCAGGTCTTCGGCTAGAAAATGCGTCGCCATGCGCTTGCCTTTGGCGACACCGCTCCGGTGAAGCAGCAGCGCGCCGGTGCACACCGACGTTGTCCACGTCGCGGAGCTTCCGATCCGACGGATCCATTCCAGCAGCTTGTCGTTCTTGATTTGGGTCCGCGTGCCTTGCCCACCGGGCACGAGTAGGACGTCCACGTCCGGATGCTGCTCGAGCGTGTGGTCCGGAATCACTCGCAGGCCTTTGGCGCACTTGAGCACATCGGTCGATTCCGCCACCGTAAACACCTGGTCCGGTGGCTGTCCGCTCCGCTCGCGGATCATCGACGAGGCGGTGAAGACTTCCCAAGGCCCGACGAAGTCGAGCTCCTCGACGTCGGAGAACAGGAGCAGCGCGAAGTTCGTCATAGCCGCCGAGCTGCTAGTCGTAACTAACGTACGCCACGTAGTCGCTGACCGGACCTTCGGTGTCGGTTGAATTGAACATCCAGGTGCCGCCGTTAGAGATTGGATTTAGGTCGAGAGCGCTCATCTCGCCGAAGGGGCGACCCACGGAATCCACCGCGAAGATCGTGACTTCCGGATTGGAGATGACCATGCCGCTGTTGTTGGTAACGGTGCCCGTCGCCTTGTAGTTGTTCGCAAATGCGACTTCGAGCATGACGTTGTCGACGGTAACGCCTGTCAGCTTGACCGCGCTTGAACTGATGTTACCCACGAAGCCGTGTTCGATCTTCGCTACTTGGCTCACGTCGAGACCACTAAGCCCAAGGCTGGCGGTACCCATCCCGATGTCGCCCGGTCCAAGGCATGCCGAGGGCGACCCGAAGCTATTGTACATCGGCGCGGCAAGGGCGCCTGCGCCGATTGTTGACGCGAGCTCAGTCCCGGAGCCGTCAAAGAAGTCAGCGGGAACGTCAACGCCGCAGATCACGTCGGTGCCGTTGTTCTTTACGGCAACGTAAAACACCGCCCCACCTGTACCATTCGACGCGAGCGTGAATGCTATGAGCTCGAGCCCTCCGGTCGGGCCGGCTCCAGCGTACTCTACAGTGATGTTGTCGGGTACGAACGGCTTGCCTGGCTGTCCTCCGGATGCCGAGCCGCCTGAACCCGCCATTGCGCCTGAGCCGCCTGAGCCGCCGGTGGCTCCTGTACCGCCAGCCGCTGAGCCGCCTGCTGCTGAGCCACCGGATGCTGACCCGCTCGAACCGCCGGTGCCGCCGCCTCCCGAGCCGCTTGCGGAGCCGCCTGCGCCGCCCGTGCCGGCGGGGTCATCGTCGCCGCCGCAGGCGGGCGTGAGACAAGAAACGAAGGCGATGCAGCTTAACCACTTCAGAGTATGATTCACGCACGATACATAGACCGCTGGCGTTCTTTGGGCAAGGTTCTGCCATGGTCGACGATGACGTAGTCGTGCGATCTGCGCCTTTACGGATATCTGGCAGACTGTGCGAATGCCGCACGCAGCTCGCACATCGTCGACCGGTCGCGCCTGGGTTGGATGGGGCAGCATAGTGTTCGGTATAGTTGGGTGCGGCGGTGCTCAGGCTGAACCAGCCCGGTCCAATCCGCCGCCAGCCGATGTGGTCGCTGTGCCGGCTGAGTCGGAGACGGGCGAGCAACCGACGGACGATCCGCCCGCGCCGCCCCGCCAAGCCGAGCCAGTCTGGGCGGTGGATGCGTACGACGGCGGACCGATGGATCAGCTCAGCGCCGCCACGCGTGACGGCCGGGTGGCGGTGATGGTGTTTTGCGCGAAGTGGGCGATGCCGTGCAGTGCCCAGCATCAGACTTTGGCCAAGCCTGAGATACGCGGCGCGGGCGGCGGTTTCGTGAAGATCGACGTGGACGTGACGACCGAGTCGTCAGTTCC
>JAUIKB010000473.1 GCA_030430975.1 Polyangia bacterium | reverse complement strand
ACGCTGGGTGCGCTCGGGCGATCACGGAAGCGTGGTCATAGACGCCAGTACCGGCGGTGACACGCGACGACCAAAACGTTCAAGCCGAGGCGCGGCGCGACCCGTAGGTTGGTGCTCGATGAACGGGCGCAGTGCACTGATAACGGGAGCCGGGGGTGGGATCGGTCGCTGCGTCGTGAAGCGACTGATGGCCGCAGGCTTTTCGGTGATGGCGACCGACGTGGCGGCGCCCGACACGCCCGCCAGCTGGGGTCGCGCGCTAGACGTGACGTGCCCCGATGCGTGGCGCAGCGCCATTGACGGGATCGTTGGGCGCTGGGGCCGGCTCGATGTGTTGATGAATATCGCCGGTGTCGCTCGCGCCGGGCAGTTTGTCGACATCGACCGAGGCGAGATCGATCGTCACTTCGCCGTCAACGTGAGCGGACCGATGCACGGCGTGCACATCGCGCTGCCGCACATGCTGGCGAGCCGGTCGGGACACATCGTGAACGTGGGCTCGCTGGCGGCGGTCGCGCCGGTGCCGGGGATCGCCCTGTACAGTTCGACCAAGTTCGCGCTGCGCGGTTTCACGCTGGCGCTGGCGACCGAGCTACGTGGCAGCGGCGTGGCGGTGACGGCGGTACATCCGGATCTGGTCGACACGCCGATGATCGCTGACCAGATCGACCAGCCAGAAGCGGCGTACAGCTTTTCGGGCCCGCGCGTGCTGAGTGCGGACGAGGTCGCCGCCGTGCTCACGACCGACGTGCTCGACCGGCGCCCGCTCGAGCTGTTCCTGCCGCCGAGCCGCGGGTTGATGTGCCGAACGGTTGGCGCGTTCCCGAGCATCACGACAGCACTCGAACCGATCCTACGCCGACGCGGTCTGGCCGCCCAGGCGGAAGCTAGAGCGCGACGCGCCGAAACCTTTGGGAACCGATGAGATGAACGCACAGCCACTCGACGACGTGATCGACCTCAGTCACAAGTACTGCGTGATAGGCGCCGGGCCATCGGGCCTACTGGCGGCGCGCAGCCTGAAACAAGCGGGGATCGCCTACGACCAGTTCGACAAGAACCCGGATGTCGGCGGCATCTGGGACATCAGCGCCGACTGGTCGCCGATGTACGAGTCCGCGCACTTTATCTCGTCGAAAACAGTGTCGAACCTGCCAGGTTATCCGATGCCGGACGACTATCCCGAGTATCCGAACCATCGCCAGGTGCTCGCGTACTTGCGTGGGTTCGCTGAGGATTACGACCTATACGACGCCATGCGGTTCGACACGTCGGTGACGGCTTGCACCAGAGACGGCAAGACCTGGCTGGCGACGTTGAGCGACGGTACGACTCGGCGCTATCGCGGACTGTTCGTGTGCAGCGGGAACACCTGGGATCCCAATGTGCCCGAGTATCCCGGTGAGTTCGCCGGTGAGTCGATCCACTCGGTTAAGTACAAGTCGGCTGACATGTTCCGCGGCAAACGGGTTCTGATTGTTGGCGGGGGTAACTCGGGCTGCGACATCGCGTGCGACGCGGCGAGCAATGCGGAGGCGGCGTTTCTGAGTCTACGCCGTGGCTACCACTTCATTCCGAAGTTCATCTTTGGCAAACCCGCCGACGTGTTCGCCAGCGGAGTGAGCCTGCCGCGCGCGATCGAAGCCCCCATGTTCGGCGCGTTGCTCAAGGTCTTGGTCGGCGATCTCAAGGGCTACGGCCTGCCCGAGCCGGACCATCAGATCATGGAGAGCCATCCGATCGTGAACACCCAGGTGCTGCACCATCTGGGTCACGGTGATCTCAGCTATCGACCGGACATCGACCGCCTCGACGGTGATGGGGTCGTCTTCAAGGACGGCACGCGTGAGCCGATAGACCTGATCGTGTACGCGACGGGCTACAAGGTAACGTATCCGTTTCTCCGTCGCGATCACTTCGATTGGATCGGTAAGTACCCGGACCTGTATCTGAGCAGTTTGCACCGGCGCTACGACAACATGTGTTGCCTGGGTTTGCATCAGACTGACGGCGGCGCGTTCGACTTCTTCGCGATGCAGGCGGACATGATGGCGAACTTCATTCTCGATCAGGACCGCAACATCGGGCGGGCGAATTGTTTTCGGCAGCTCAAATCGGGAGACCGCCCCGACCTGACCGGAGGCATTCGCTACGTGAATTCCGATCGACATCGCACGTACGTGAAGAAAGCCGTGTTCGCGCGCTACTGCGACAGACTGTTCAAGCGATTCGGCTGGCGACGATTCGGTTTAGAAGCACGCTACGCAAAGCCGTCGATCACAAACACAGCGTCGACCGGCGCGAAAGCGGTAGGCGCGAGGCCGAACATCTTGTGACAGGTGCGGGAGAAGTGCGCGGCATCTGCGAAGCCGGCGTCGTGCGCCGCATGCGTCATCGACGCGCCCTTGAGTGCACTCACCAGCGCCGCCCGAAGCCGAAGCCACAAGAGATACCGCCGCATTGGAACACCGACGTGCCGCGAGAACTGATGACCAAACCAGCTCGCCGACATCCCGACCTGAGTCGCGAGTTCGGCTTGGGATGGTGGATCGTCCAATCGGGTCCGAAGCAATTCGATCGCTTCGCGGATTCGGCGGTCGATGCGCGGCCGTTTGGGTACCGGTGCCAGCTCTGCGATCACCGATGCGACTATCGTCTGTGCGTCCGCGGCCGAGATGCTCAGCGCGCTCAGCAACTCGCGAAGACGGCGCTGGTGACGCGCAACGCTGGGCAACGGCTGGACGTGGCGATCCCCGAGCACCTGGGTGAGGGCGACGCCAGCCGCCGACAGCGGTTCGACATACAGCACCGCGACCTTTGGACCCGGAATCGACAGTGCGTGGCGGGCGTCAGCTCGAACCAACGCCCCAGCCGCGCCGCGCACGTTGTCCTGCGAAGTGGTCACGTCGATGCCGGCGTCATCGAGAGCGATACTGATCTCGACCGCATTGTGCGCGTGGTCGGCGGTCTCAGATCGGTCTCCCAGAAACAGCGCGCGGTCCATCCAAACGAAGACGGCACTCTCGCGTGTCAGCCGCGCCGGCTCTCGACCATCCACACTGCAAAGTCTACACACCCTGGAGCGCGAACATGAACCAAACGAATCTCCTGACCGTCCTGTCACTCTCCGCCGCTGCCGTCAGCTTCGGTGCGTGTTCGTCGGATCCCGTGGCGAACGGCGACACGGGCTCGTCAGGGACGGCGGCCAGCGGCGGTTCGGCGGGCACGAGCAGTGGCGGTTCGACGACCGGTGGTTCGGCGGGAGCGAGCAGCGGCGGTTCGACGACCGGTGGTTCGGCGGGAAAGAGCAGCGGCGGTACCCTTGGAACGGGTGCCAGCGGTGGCGAGGCGGTCGGCGGCGTGGGCGGAACGCCGCCCGGCGGTGCTTTCGGCGGTGGCTCGGGAGGTAGCAGCGCCGGCTCTTCAGGGTCGAGTGCAGGAGGATCGGGTGGGCAACCGGCGTGCGCGACCGGCGCGGTGCTCTTCTCACAATCCGGGCTTGTGTTCGAAGTCGTGAGCGCTGGGCAGACAACCGAGGTGCAGTTCGGCACAGTTGGAGCGGAGTATTCGCTGCTCACGATCGACCTGACGTTGACGCTTGGCTCCTGGCGCACCGAGCTTTTCGATCGTGAGGTGCTCAACCACAATCAGCTCGCGATCACGCGCAACGCGGCGCAGTCAAACCAACGCTACATCGCCGGACTGGGTGCGCAGATCCGCCCGATGGATATGGGGCTCGCTCGCACCGCTTTGTTCTTTGCACGCGTCGACTTGGAGCCGCGCCCGCCGGGCATGGGCTACACATCGTACACAACGTTTCGTAAGTCGTTCGCGTGGCAGCCGGGCGCCGAGTATCAGGTACATGTCGCGCTCGATGCCGTCGCCCATCAGCAACGCCTTAGGCTCCGACAGGGTGGCGCGACCGTGCTGAGTATTCAGGGCGCGATCGACTACTTCGTACCGTCGCTGACGACCTCCGGCTGGAACCTGGAACTCGGAACGCCGGGTGGGCCGGGGCGCGACGTGAGTCCTGTGGGTTCGAAGTTCAGCGACGTAGTGATTTGCGGGGCATAGTGCGCGCGTGGTGACGTTTCTATTTCACTTCTCCGCGTTCAGCGTGCTGCCGTTTTGGTTTGTGATGATCGCCTTTCCGCGGCGGGCGTTCACCGAGCGCATGGTGCGGTCGCCGTGGATCAGCTTGCCGCCGACGCTCTGCTACATCGGACTGTTGCTGATGGGATTCAACCACTGGCCGGACGCGGCTGCCCTGTTCGCCAGCCCGTCTCCTGAGGTGTTGGCCAAGATGATGGCCCAGCCGTGGGCGGCAGGCATGTTCTGGGCGTACGCGGGAGCGTTCGATCTGTTCGTCGGTCGCTGGATGTTCTTCGATGCGCGCGAGCGCCACATGTCCCACGCGCTGCTGGCGCCGATCCTGGCCGTCGCGATCTTCTTCGGACCGGTCGCGTTCGGCATGTACGCCGCGGCGTGCCGCGTTTATCGTCGACGTCCCGCGCCGTAGCGTTGCACTAGCTAGTGCAGGAGCAGGTACCGACGCAGCTGAGTTCGAACTTGACTGTGTAGTCGCCGCCGTCACCGCCGGATGCGTCGATGACGACGTGGTACCAAGTGTCGGAGGTCGCGGTAAACGACTGCGTATTCGTGGAGGACACGGTGCCGCAGGAGGTCTGCGAGCCGCAGCTAGCCGCTGGGCACGAGGACGCGGCGTACAAGACGCGACGCATCGCCCAACTCGTTCCGCACGGCGCGCCTTTGGTATGGGTCGTCGTGATGGACTCGCCGGCCCGCAGGAAGATCCGATAGGAGCGGTCGTTGCCGGCCGTGCCGATCGGCCCGCAACCCGACGCCGTGTGACCATTCGTTGCGGTGCACAGCGAGCCGTTGACGGTGACGCCGCCAGATGCGCCGGCGGCGGTGCGTGAGATCGTCTGGGCCGTTCCGCATGTGTCGCCGTCCGTTGTCGACGGGTTGCAGGCGTCGCACGGACCCCCAGAGCCGCTGCCGCCAGTCCCACCGCTGGATGATCCCCCGGCGCCGGACGTGCCCGCTGTCCCGGCCGTGCCGCCGATTCCGCCAGTTCCCGCGTTGCCCGCCGTTCCACCGATCCCCGCGGCTCCACCGATCCCGGCAGCTCCACCTCCCGCGGTGCCGCTCGTGCCACCGGTTCCGGCGATGCCGCCGCTACCACCTGCTCCGGCGGTGCCACCGGTACCACTCGTTCCGCCGGTGGCGGTTGTCCCGGCTGTTCCTGCCATTCCCGCGGCGCCCGCGTTCGGCCAGCCTGCCGTAC
>JAUIKB010000472.1 GCA_030430975.1 Polyangia bacterium | reverse complement strand
TTCTCCGGCTTGGTAAGCGCCAGGCGGGTAGCTCCCGGTACCGGCTTGTCGATCGACAAGCTGACCACGATCACTTGGCCACGAACCCGGCTCAATCCCGAGGCTGCATCGGCGCGCGTCTATGTCGCAGTGCGGACACTCCGTACCCTCGGTCTACACGACATCTTGAAAAGGCAGGATGATGGCTACCTGCTCGATCCGACTGTGCCGCTGCGCGAGAAGGTCGAAACGAACAACGGCCCGTTCGACTCGAATCATGTCGATGCGTGAGCGGCCGTTTGGGCGTGAGGTCGAGCTTGCCGAGCTCTCTCGCGCAGTTCAGAGCCGTCGAGCGCTAGTCAGCGTCACTGGAATGGCCGGTATCGGCAAGACCACCCTGTTGCAAGAGTTCGCGCGAGGGGGAACCGAGTGCGACTGGGCGCAACCTGAACAGCCGTGGGCAGAAACGAGCGCTGCGATCGCACGCCGCACCACACGCCCGCTAATCGTTGACGAGCTGAACCCCGATTCCGGTCCACAACTGGCGACCGCAGTGCGCCAGCAGAGTCGTCGACCGCTGATCGTGGCGGTTCTACATCGCATGGGTTTGGCGCATGAACTCGTCGTACGAGTGCGTCCTTTTTCAGCGCCCGAGGGCGGCGCGGCCGCGTCAGACGAACCCGCGCTGCAAGCCTTTGCCCGCTATGCACGCCGCCGCACGGCAGAGTGGCGGCTGAGCGATCAGAACGTCGCATCGGTGGCTGCGATCGTTGCCCAGCTAGGCGGGCACCCGCTGGCGCTTCGGCTCGCCGCATCACGTCTGGGTCTGCTGAACGAGAGCCAAATCCAAACACTTCTCAACGAACCATTTGAGTTACTCAAGTCGCGCGGCGGAGATCTGCAGAGCGCGTTTCAGACAACCTGGACCGCATTAGCTCCGGAGCTGAGCGCGTTACTCGAGGCGCTGACTGTCTTCGACGGCGCGTTCACACTCGCAGCCGCAACCGCCGTCGTTGAACAGGCTGTTGGCTCACAGGCCGCCGATCTGGCTCCCCTGCTCGAACGGCTCGACGACGCTAGCCTGCTCCTATCGGAGCGCGATGCTTACCGCATGCCACCGCTCGTCCGGTCATTTGCCGCGGCGGCAGCGGGCCGAGTGCGGGCTCAGGCTGAAGCGGCCTATGTCGACTGGGTCGTAGAGAATCAGGCGGCGCTCGACTGGCCCGCCCACCCATCGCAGCTGCAGCAGCTATCCACCGCACTTGAATTCGCACTGAGCCACGCGCGAAACGATGAAGCGGAGGCGTTGTTCTGCGCGCTGGCTCCGTCGCACCAACACCAGGGGTCGTTGGCAACTCTCCGAAAGCAGGGCACTCAGCTCATGGCTCAGCTGAGCTTTGCGCCATCACTCGCTGATACTCACCTTCACCACGCCATCACCGAGGCCCAAGTGGTGGGCGTCGCATCACAGCGGATGGCGTTTGAGTCGCTGGCGGACCGCTACGCATCCGCCCATATCGCAGCCGGCGCCGCATATGCAGAAGGTTTGTGTGGGTTCGATGATCGGGCGCGTGCGTGGCTGAAGGACACCGAGGCACGAGACGCGGAACAAAGGGTCGAGACCATCTATTGGGCGGCCTCTGCCTGCGCATACGTCGGGATGCCGGAGCAGGCGCTTAGCTGGTGCGACGCGGTGACGGCGACGCAAGTCGGCAGAACACCGCACAGCGCCGGGATTCAGGCGGTCCAAGCCGAAGCACTGCTGACACTCGGCGACGGCACCCGAGCGAAACAGCTCATCGCGAGCGCTCTTCAACGCGCAGAGACCTCAGGCGACGCGTTGACCGCGGCCAGGACGCTCGCAGTTCGCGCGCGACTGCTACAAACCGAACACGATTTTGCCGCTGCCGAACGGGATGCGCGGCGGGCCATGAGCGAATTTGCCAGCGCTGATGCGTGCGTCGAGGCGTGGCGCACAAGACTGTTGCTCGCTGAGATTCTGACGGAGCGCGCACGGTTGGATGAGATTCCCGACATGGACGCACACACGCTGGAGCTCGGTCCCGCGCTGCGCGTACGCAACCACCAGCTGTCTGTGATCGTAGCGCTCCACTATGAGCAATTCGAGGTCGCACGGGAGCAGCTACTGCACGCGAGCGCGGCTCAGCGCGAACTGCCCGACGGCGATAGCCGGATCGCCAATCGAGTCCTGCGCTTCCTTATCAACGGCGATGCAGATTCCCATGTCGAGCGCGTCTTGAGCGCTGACGAGACCGGACTCGCATGCCATCTTAGGTTCGTTCTGCGCATCGCTCGTCGGCGACTTTTTGCCGAGCCGGTGATCAATCCGAGCTACTCACCCGCTGACGTGCAGAAGTCACCGGCCACGCTGCACGTGGGGGCCGCGGCGCGGTGGTTTCGCACGCCCGACGCGGCTCACGACATCGACTTGACGCGCAGAGCCACCATGCGCGCGGTTCTGTTGGCGCTGGTTGAACAGCGTGAAGCGGCGCCGGGACACGCCCTCTCCGCGCCGGCGCTAGCCGCAATCGTCTGGCCCGAGCTCGAGCCAAACCGGAGTGTGTTAGGCCGACTATACGCCGCCATAGCCGAGCTTCGGCGTTCGGGGCTCAGCGAGATCCTGCGCACGACCAAGGCCGGTTACTCGCTGGATCCTGATCTGGTCTTGAGACGGGAATAGGAACGCCGCGCGGGAGCGACCAGCAGCTGAAATCTTCTAAAGTCTCCGGTCCTTGCCTGGGCCCCTGGGGCTAGGAATGCGACACTGACCCGATGATGCGGGACGTCACTTGGAGTGGACTGGCAGCTGTTACGTGCGCTTTTTTGGGGTTTGCATGCACGACGGACGGTTCCGACGCTGATTCGGGTCCAGGCGGTCTCGGCGGTACGACATCCGCAGGAGGCGGCGGTCAAGGCGCCGCAACGCAAGGCGGCTCGTGGGGGCAGGGTGGCTCGGCGCAGGGTGGCTCGGCGCAGGGCGGTGTTGGCGGCACAGCTCAGGGCGGCACGGGTGGGATGCCACTCAACTGCGATTCGGGGTTCTCCTTCAGTCCGAGCTCGCCGGTTGCCGGTACGCCATTCGTCACGAGCTACACGCATTCCGAGCCGTTTGTTTACGTCGCATTGGACGTGAGCGGTGCCGGCGCGCCGAGTTCGGTGCACACCGATACGACGGGCAGCTACACCTGGGAGTTCAACGTTTCCGGGCATCAGGCCGGCGTGCTGACCGCGCGGTTTCTGAAGGACAAGAACGGGGGCAACCCCGGAGTCGAAGTCGCGAAGTGTGAAGTGCGAATCCAACCGTCGGGAAGTGGCGGGACGGGTGGAGCATCTGGCGCTGGCGGGACGGGCGGCACCGCTGGCACAGGCGGTACGTCGGGCATGGGGGGAGCCCCGCCGACCAACCGCTACGGGATCGGGTACGTCGGGACTGGCGACAACACCGACCACGACCTCGCCAAGAATCTGGCGGGACCGGGCGGACACGTGCTGGTGATCTTCGCGGATATCACGCCCGGCCGGCAAAACGCTGATCAGGGTTGGAAGGATGCGATCAGCGCGCTGTACGCCCGTGACCTCATCCCGGTGATTCGAATGGCGCCGCCCTGGGGCAACCGCAACGTGCGCAACATGGCGGACAGCGGCTCCAATCATCGATCGTATAACGACCTTGCGAAGGCGTACCGCCGGGTCATCGAAGATCTACCGAAGCGCGCTGATTGGCCAATGTACGTCCACGTGCACAACGAAACCAACCTTTGCTACGAGTGGGAATGCGACAGCGGGACCATCACCGGTGAGACGATGGCGCGCGAGTACGCGCACCTCGTCGCCGACGTTGCCGACGAGCTCCACGCGATCGGCGATTCGCGCATCCGAGTGACGAACGGCGCCTTGGCGCCAGGCGGGGTCGTCGACTGTCAGTGCGGCGGCTCCGGATTCACGCCGGGTTGGACGTCGATCGAATACCTGAATTTCATGAAGGCCGAGGTCCCCGACGTGTTCGACAAGATCGACGTGTTCTCAACCCACAGCTACCCAGCTTCCGGAAAGGGCTTCGGGTTCTTCGTCCCATACGATCAAGCCGGCGTCGGATTGAAGTACTTCGAGGACGAGCTCGCGGCGATCGGCAAACCCAACATGAAAGTGCTGGTAACGGAGACCGGTTGGACAATCTCACACGAGGGTATGAACCACTCGCGCGACCAAGTCGGCGACTGGACCGTGCAGGCATACCAGAACGTCTGGGAAACCCATCCGAACATCCTCGGTGTGATGCCGTTCATCCTCCGCGACTCGGCCTGGGACAACTTCGCTTGGGCCCAAACGAACGGCTCGCCCTACCCGGTGTACAACAAGGTGCGAGCGCACCGCTGCTCCAAACCCGGTGCTCAAAACTGCAACTAGCTGCCGCGGAATAGCGCCCTCCCCGACGCCGCAAAAGCAGTTGCGACCAGCACGCCTAGAACTGGCCAGCACGCCTAGAACTGGCCAGCACGCCTAGAAGTGGTGCTGGTCGATGAACTGGCTGGGCGAGATGAACTCGTAGCCCGCTGCGGAGCAACCCCACTGATCCGTGCCGACCGCGGTGTACGTGGGCGGTTCGGTTGACAGATCGCTGTGGAGCACGCCCGGGTTCGACGTCGCGCCGTCGTAGCCACAAGCACCCGCGCCGTTCAGGTTGGCGATGCGGTCGCAGAGCGCCGGTCTGGCGAAGAAATAGTGCAGGTGCGTGTTGGTACCTTGGTCCATCAGCGTGGCGATCTGCTGCCCGCGTGTAACCGTCTGGCCGGTCTGCACGGTGCGGGAATCGAGATGGGCATAGAACGAACAGATCTTCGTACCGTCGCCCATGTCGTGTTCCAGCAGCACCACGTTCTTGTATGAACTCGTGTTCGTGGTCGACACCCGCACGAGGCCGTCCGCTACGGCGTAGACAGGCGAGAACGCGGCGCCACCGCCAATATCCTGGGCCAGGTGAACTCCCTTCCAGTCTTCCCAGTAGTGACCCAATACCTGGAACATCCGCCACGGACTACCGCCGGCGGGGCTCGTCGATTTATCGCCGAACGGATAGCCGAACTTGAGCGTGCCGCCGCTGCTCGTTCCGCCAGTGCCGCCGCTGCTTGTCCCGCCCGTGCCGCCGCCCCCGCCGTTCGGTATGCCGGTGCCACAACAGCCGTCTGCGTGAACCACCAACCTGGCAGCATCGCCATGAATAACCGCTGCCGTGGCTTTGTCGATGCCATGGCCGACTATGGCGGCTCAACGGAGGTTTTGACGGTCCCCCCGAACGAAGTAGACGCCACCCGTCTGAT
>JAUIKB010000471.1 GCA_030430975.1 Polyangia bacterium | reverse complement strand
TCATGTCTTGTTCGATCAGCGGCACAACGCAAATAGGAAAGTCACCGGCGATGCCGCCGCCGATCTGAAAGAACCCAACATCCGCCTTCGCCGACGTCTCCTGATACCAGTCGATCAACGTGCGCATCTGCTCGAGACCTTGTTTGAACCCCTCGAAGCTCTTCAGCTGACCGGTGGCTGCGCACGACGCGGCGAAGTTGCCGAGGGTCGAGTCCTCCCAGCCTGGACACCAAATCGGTAGATCAGCCTCCGACGCGGCCACCATCCAGGAGTCCTTCGGATCGATCTGGTGATACTGCTCGAGCACGCCCGAGCGGATGAGTTCGTACAGATACTGGTAGGGGAAGTAGGCTTTCCCTTCTTTTTCAGCACGTTGCCACAGGTCCACGATGTGGCCCTCGATACGCCGCATCGCCTCGACCTCAGGAATGCAGGTGTCGGTCACGCGGTTCATCCCCGTATCTCGAAGCTCGACTTCCTGCTCAGGGCTCAGGTCGCGGTAATGCGGCACACGGCGGTAGTGATCATGAGCGACGAGGTTGAACAGGTCCTCTTCTAGGTTAGCGCCGGTGACGGTGATCGCGTGCACCATGCCACGCCGAATCAGCTCGGCAACCGACAGTCCGAGTTCCGCGGTGCTCATCGCGCCGGCCATCGTGAGCATCATCTTGCCACCACCGGCGAGGTGCTGCTCCCAGGCTTTGGCGGCGTCGACGACAACGGCGGCGTTGAAGTGGCGATAGTGATGTTCGATGAAGGCTTTGACTGTTCCCATCCGACTCTCTGAAGCGCACCTTAGACAGCGCCGCCGTCCCTTTCAACCACGGACACGGTCAGTTACGGACACGGTCAGCTACCGTCGACCGCCGTCACCGCACGCTCAACCGGTGGCCTGGGTTCGCAGGTGCGCGCTGTACAGATCGCGCAGCTTCTGCGGGTCGTGCATCTTCACGCCGTAGCGAATCGGAGCGGACTTGTTCGACGCTTTGAGACCTTCACGGAACTTCTTCGAACCGCCCCGGTAAAGAAACGCTTCGCCGCCAGGCACACGGTTGTGGACCGTGCTCCAAAGCCAGCCCGCCAGTCTCAGCGCAGGAACGCCCCAGTACCGCGGCTGCGGTTTGATCTCCAGGCCGGCTGCCAGCTCGTCGCCGATCAGATACAACGTCACTTGGTGCAAGAACCGTCGCGCCGTCGCCTTCGGCACGCGGCGCGCGCCCGAAGCGACCTCGTCCAGAATCGTCTTGGCGTAGGACGAGCACTCGAGCGGGCGCGCCTGATGCTTCAACATCAGTGGGTACTGGGCGGCCTCTTCATCGAACGTCGCGGTCAGCAGGTCGTCCTGAATGCCGAGCACGTGTCCCGCCCAGCGCCATAGTAGGTGGTGGGATGCGATCTGCTCGTCCGTTAGCTGGATGCCCATGCGCACCAGGCTCTGGATGTTCCAGTAGCTGAACAGCGACAGGGTGATCGCCAAGTCCTCCTGGTTGATGGGTCGGTCCCAGTCGTCGTCCCATCTGCCGGAGTCGGCCATCCACTGCCGTATCGCACCGTGAAGCAGCCGCACCCGGACGAGGATGTCGTGACCTTGCCCCCCCGGTTCGACCTCCCCTTCAAATGACATATAGAAAACCAGCGCAGCCGTTTCTTGAAGGCGCCGGCTGATGTCTCCGGGCACACCGAGCCGCCCAGTGAGAGCGGTGACCATCGACATCTTCTTGAAGACGTAGCCCCCAACCAAACTGCCGGTTAACAGGCTTAAGCCGACGAACGGTCCGTAGCTCGCGATCAGCCGTTGCCCGGAGCGCATTTGATCGAAGTCGGCCCATTCGGGAACGTCATCGCAAGCCGCAACGAACTCAGCGTACACGCCGCCCTCCGATGCCGCGCGGGCGCGGACGGTCTTGAGCATCGCGTCAATGTCGCGGATCGGCTGCGTCTTGCGTAGCTCAGCGATCACTCGATCGGCGACCGGATCCGTCACCGAGCGCTGAGCCTGCAGGCGCTGTTCACTCAGCTCCTGGGTGTAGCGGATCGCTTCGAGTCGCGGGAGTCGGCGAAGTGCACTGCGGTCGACAATCATCACGGATTACTTACGGCCGAACATGCGCTTTGTCTCGGGCTTCAGCCAGTAGAACATCAGGATGCCCGAGAACGGCATGCAGCAGGCGCTGGTGAACCCGATGCAGATCAAGATCATATGGTAGATCCAACTCCACGGCTTTTTCGGCAAGAACGGCGCGACGCCATACGCGACGAGGAACACGCCCCCGACCACCAGCATCAACACGCCGTAGACGATGATAATGACTTCCTCGCCCGGCGGTATGCGGCCAAAGCCGGAGCCAAAAGCGCCGGCGGCCATCGCGAGAAGGAACACGCCGTAGCCCGTCACGAACACGTATAAGAGCGCCATCGACGCCACGTACGCGCAGTACCAAGGCCAAACCGGTGCGCTGTCGCCTTCGTTAGGCGTGTCGTAATAGCTAGGCGGCGGGTACATGCGGGCGCCAGCATAGAGCGCCCCATCGCGGGTCGCAATCGTGCCACAGTCTGCGCCATGAGCGACGCGCCGCAGCGCAGACGCGCCTGGCTGAAGTGGACGGCTGCAGCCGCGCTAGTGGTCACCACGGTTATCTTGGTGGCGCTGAAACCGATCCGACGCTGGTTGGTCTCGTACTTCGACAAGCCTTACGCTGCGCCAGCCGTCAGCGCGCCGGCGGTCCCCCCGGGCAAGCCACGTTGGGTACGCGTCGTGAAGGGCTTGAGCGAGCCCACCGACATCCAATTTGTGCCGGGCGACAAGCGACGGGCTATCGTTCTGGAAAAATCCGGAACGGCCAAGCTGCTAACCGTGCCCGAGCCACACGCGAAGCCCAGCGACGCAACGTCGGCACCCGTCGTCGTGTCCCTCGAAGTGCGGGTCGCGTCCGAACTCGGCCTACTCGGACTCGCACTGCATCCGAACTACGCGTCGAACGGCCTGTTGTACCTGAACTACAACCCCAAAGACGGCGCAGAGCGCACCGTCATCGCGGAGTATCACCTACCCCTCGACCGGCTGGGCAAGCAGCAGGCGACGTTGAAGCGAAAGCTGCTCGAGGTCGACCAGCCCTACCAGAACCACGACGCCGGTCAGCTGGTGTTTGGACCGGACGGGTACCTTTACATCGGCCTGGGCGACGGCGGGTGGCGTGACGACCCGCACGGCAATGGACAGAACCTCTCGACGCTGCTCGGGTCGATGCTGCGCGTCGACGTCAAGCCGTCGGCGGATGCCCCGTACACAATCCCCGCCGACAACCCTTTCGTAGGTCGCGACGGCGCGCGACCAGAGATATGGGCGTACGGACTACGCAACCCGTGGCGGTATAGCTTCGCCCCCGACGGGCGGCTGATCGTCGCGGACGTCGGCCAAAACGACTGGGAAGAAGTCTCGATCGTCACGCGCGGAGCGAACATGGGCTGGAAGGTCCGCGAGGGCCGTCACTGCTTCGAACCGAAGAAGGACTGCGCCACCGACGGACTGATCGATCCGATCTACGAATACGGCCACGAGCTTGGCAAGAGCATCACTGGCGGCTACGTCGTCACCGGCGACCGTGCGCCCAGCCTCAAGGGCAAGTACGTATTCGGCGACTTCACCGATGGCCGTATCTGGGCGCTGACCGTGCCGCCACGAGACGCCGCGCCCGCCAGCAGCGCCAGCGCGAAAATCCTCGGACGCTACCCTTACCTGATCTCGACTTTCGGGCGCGACGCCGACGGCAACGTCTACCTCGCGGACTACGCCAAGGGTCACGTGCTTGCACTAACCGAGTAGCCGACCGTAGTGACGATGTAGCCGCATGTAGGCGACGCACGTGAGGGCGCCGCACACGGCTCCACAATTGGCGGGCGGTGCGGCTGCGCGTACACTCGCAACATGGAAGAACGCACATCGCCTCAACGCCGCACCGTTTACTCGATGCTGTGGCTAGCAGCCCTTAGCTCGGCGGTCGTCGCATGCGGTGACGGCGACGTGAGCAACAACGGCGGCACTGGCGGCGGCGGCGGCAACGCCGGGGGTACCAAGGGCCAAGACGCGGGGGCCGGCACCGGCGGCCAAGCCAACGCGGGTCAGGGCGGGCAAGGCAACGCGGCGGGCAGCGGCGGACAGGGCAGTGCGGCGGGCATGGGTGGCCAGGGTGCGGGTCCCGGCACGGCGCTCGTCGATCGGATTTCAAGCGCAAGCGTCACGGTGGGTGCGGGTGTGAAGGCCGGCGTTAGCAACTGGCGCATCTGGGGCCGCGGCAATCTGCGTGTAGCGCCCGTGTTCACGGTTCCGCTCGCGGGCTGCGGCACGCTCGTCGCGTATACGAGCGGTTCCGGAAACGCGCCCAAGACCCACGTCGTGCGACTCGATGCGTCCGACGCACTCGTCGATACCTACGACCTAGGTAACTACGAAGTCCGTGGCCTGGCCGCGGAGCCCGACGGGCATTTTGCGGCGTTGTTGTGGGATGACCAGGGCGATCGAATCTTCGTGCAACGTTACGACACCTCGGGCAGCGCGATGTGGTCGAACCCCACCGAGCTGACCAACAACGACAACAAGCCGGACGACTTCGGCATCGGCGAGAGCCGCCTCGAATACGGCGGTGGCAAGTACGGAGCCTATTACCACGTACATTCGAACACCGGCCACGAGGGCGATACGCTAAAGTGGATCTCAGCAGACGCCGGCGCCGAGAGCACCGGCTGGAAGTGGGGCTGTTCGCACAGCATGAGCAACCTGCTGCGCTTCAATCCGGGCGTGAACAAGTTCCTACCGGCATGTGTCACCGACTGCTTTCCCGGCACGTCCGGCGACTTCTCGACCCAGGCGATCGGTGGCATCTATCTGAACCACAACAAGAAAAAGGTCATGGATGTGGCCGCCGGCTGCAACGGCAGCGTCGCCGGAGAGCTCGGCGGTGCGGCTCTCGCGCCCGACGGGTGGAAGCTGACGTTCAACGCTCATCAAGACCCGGCACAGAAAGGCCAGGACTCCTACAACGGGTCCATGAATCAAGACATCGGGTTCAGCCGTGTCGGCAGCGATCTGACGCCCGGCTTCCCGGGCCTGTCGCTCGCCGCGGGTGGACAGCGGGATCGCATGATCCGCCATCCGCTGGTGGGTCACTGGATCGACATTGCCAAGGGATTCACCGTGTCGCACGAGCAAGATCCGCATCATCGCTGCATCTCCTTTGAAGAAAGCCATTCCAAAGCAGGCCTCAGGCAGCAGCGACCCACGGGAAGACGCACCACAGGCCATCAGGTCCAAGAAATGCCTCGCGCT
>JAUIKB010000470.1 GCA_030430975.1 Polyangia bacterium | reverse complement strand
CTCGCGGCGAAGGTCGGGCTGCTGCCCGGCACGGCGCTGGGGCCGCGGGCGAGTTTTTGGATCGACCCCCCAGCTTCGCTGCCCATGTTGCTCGATCTCACGGTGTGGCCGAGTCGGTCGGAGACGGTCGCCGGACGCGGCGGGCGCTTTGCCGGATGGCACGGCGGGTTGGCCGCGTGCCCCACTCTGGCTGAGGGAACGTGGGGGTTGATGGGCATGTGTGGCGGGGTCGCGATCGGCAAGCTGCGCGCCACAGGTACGCAGCTGGACGCGGCCGAGGAACCCAGCCGGACGTACCTTGAATTTGACCTGAGCGGACGAATTTCCTTTAATGTTATCAAACCTTTACGACTAGTGCTCGAGGCCGGCGCCGGGGTGCCCGCGGTTCGTTCCAGGTTCTTCTTTACCGGCGCTGATGGCGAGGATCAGACGGTCCATCGCGTCGCGCCGCTAATCCCGCGGCTTAGTTTCTCGCTCGCCGGGCACTTTCCTCCATAAAGTCGTCGGTGGCGGAACACCTATGGCGCGTGTTGATGACGGCCTCAGCTAAGACTCCTCCGACGGCCACGCGGTGGTCCGTCGGTCAGGTGGTGCGCGCGCACGCCGGCTATGTGGGCCGCACCCTGCGCTACCTGGGGGTTGCTGAAGCCGATCTGGACGACGCCTGCCAAGAGGTGTTTCTCGTTGTGCACCGACGCCTCAGCGAGTTTGAGGGGCGCGCATCGATCACGACGTGGCTGTACGCGATCTGCTTGCGAGTGGCCTCCGCTCACCGACGCCGCACCGCCCAGCGACGAGAATCCACCATGCACGAACCTCCTGACCGCCCAACCGGGCCTACCCAGGAGCACGTGATCCGGCGCCAGGACGCGCGGAGTCAACTGCAGAAACTGCTCGCCGATCTCGACGAAGACCAACGCGTGGTATTCGTCTTATTCGAGATCGAAGAGCGCAGCATGACCGAGATCGCTGAGCTCGCGGGCTGCCCTTTGCAGACAGCCTACTACCGCTTGCACGCGGCCCGTAAACAGTTGGAAAAAGGCCTGCGCCGATCCGGAGTCGCCCCGAGCGACGTGGTGGTCCCGTCATGAACGGCAGTGACGATCCGCCGCGCCTAAGCGAGCTGAGCGACGCCCCGTCTGGGCTGACGGACCTGCTCGACGAGGCCAAGAGCGACCAGCTGTCGGATGACCGAATCGAGGCGCTCGCGGCGTTCTTCGACGGACTGCCACCGGGCGGTTCTGAGGCGCCGCCGCCCGAAGCGCAGGGACGCCCACCGACGGCAACGACCCAAGCCCCGACAGCCGGGCTGCGGGTCGGAGTGAAGCTTGGGATGGCCGCGTTTGCAGTCGGGGTAGTCGGCATCGGCGGTTGGTTCATCAGCCGTCGCGTTCCAGCGCCGCAGCCATCGGACACCGCCGCGACCAGCTCGGCGCTGGCGCCGAGCGCGTCCGTTCAAGCGGCCTCCGAGGAATCCGCCACCGCCGCCTCGACAGCCGAACCCACAGCGCCCATCCCGTCAGCCACCACGTCGAGCACGCCCGGGGCCCCTGTCGGCTCGAAGCGTCGTGCGCCGGCGACCACACCCGCACCGAATCCGGTCGAGGAGCACCGCCTTCTGCGCTCGGCGCGGGCGGCGCTCGTAACGGATCCGGCGCGCGCGAAGGCTCTGACGGACGAACACCGAAGGCGGTTCCCGCGCGGCGTGCTCACCCAAGAACGCGAGGTGATCGCCATCGAAGCGGTGCGCAAGCTGGGCAATGCGAAGGCAGCTCGCTCCAAAGCCGATGCGTTCACGAAGCGCTACCCGAAGTCACCGCACACGAAGAATCTCGAGCACGCTAAAAAAAATCCATAATCCCACGTCGACACCGACATTGACGGACATGACCGACAACGCGACATCCCGACCTCGGGCGCGAACCCAGTTCCTTTGCTTGACCAGCGCCGCACTGGCGGTGGCGTGGGCCGCAACGAGCGGCTGCAGCGACGACGCGAGTTTAGGCAGCGTCGCCGGGGGAGGCACTGGCGGCATCATGGGCGGAACCGGTGGTTCAGCTACGGGTGGTGGCGCAGGCAGCGGAGCGATGGGCGGCACTATCACGACCGACGCGGGTGGCGACGCTGACTGCGCGACGCAGTGCGGCGCGACCTGCTGCACGTCGAAGGAGCTGTGCTTGGACCCGGCAGGCGCCGGAAGTTGCGTCGACGACTTGGGCCCGTGCACCGACAGCAGCGAGTGCCAGAACGACAGCAAATGCGAAGCAGCCGTCGGGCGCTGCATCCCGTTCGAGCCCGGCGAGAAAAACGACGAATGCACGAACCCACGTGAACCTGGCATCTTCCGTGTTGAAAAGCAGTGCGAGTGGTCCGGACCGCCCGCCGGTGATCCCTATCCGAATTCGGCCGAGGTATCGACCAATCCGCTCGTCATCAACTTCGGCATCGAACCGAACAGCAAGCCGTCGATCGTATTTGTGTCCAGTGGCTCGAGCGGAACTGCGATCAGGATCATCGATGGCGCGACATGCTCGCAGCAGTTCACGATGGGATCGCCAGCGGTCAAGAGCGATTCGACGCTCGCCGTCGGCGATATCACTGGCGACGGCAAGCCAGAGGTGATTGGGCATGTCACGGCCGGCGGCGTCGCGGCTTGGACTTACGACGCGTCGCAAAGCGATTTCAGGCTGCTGTGGCAAACCACGGACACGACGCCCACGAAGGTGCACTCGATCGCCCTCGCCGACTTCACCGGCGACGGCAACCCGGAGGTGATCGCGGGCGGCGTCGTTTACGACGCCACCGGGCAGCTACTCGGCTCGGTCGGAAACCAGGGCGAGGCGCTGTGCGGTGGCGGCTACATCGCGCCGCCGGTGGTCGTAGACGTCGATCACGACAACCAACTCGAGCTGGTGATGGGCGCTAGTATCTGGACCTGGGACGCCGGTAGCAGCGCGCTCGTACCCGAACCGTATTTCACGGCCCAAGGCGGCGTGGGCTTCACCGCGGTCGGCGACTTCGGCGATTTCCCCGGAGCCGCGGGTGACCAGCCCGGACTACCCGAGGTCGTCGTCATGAGCCCCGGCAGCGTGCGGATTCAATCGATCGGCGGCGACGTCGTTTTCGGACCTCTGAGTCTGCCGGGTGGCGGCGACGGCGGCAACGTCACGATCGCCGACTTCGATGGCGACGACGCAGCCGAGTTTGGCGTCGTCGGCTCGACGCAGTACGTCGTTTACGATCCGGCATGCGGTGACGCGACCCGACCCGGCACGTGTGCATCGGCGCGGACCGACGGAATCCTGTGGCAGCAAACGATCCGCGAGAACAGCTGCGCGATCATGGGCAGCACCGTGTTCGACTTTGAAGGCGACGGCGCCGCGGAAGTCGTGTACGGCGACGAATGTTACCTGCGGGTAATGAGCGGCGCGGACGGCAGCGTCGTGTGGTCGCACCCGCGATCCAGCGCCACCTGGTACGAAGCGCCGATCGTCGCTGACGTCGATGGTGACTTCGTAGCCGAACTGGTGACCCCGGCGTCGCCCTACAACGGCGGCGGCTGCGGCAGCACCGATCCTGTATTCGAGGGAATTCGCTGCACTGCCCAGTTCGGCTGCGGAAACGCGGCCCTCAGCTGCGATGCCGGACTGTGCCGCTGCACGCAGGACGCTGATTGCGGCGACCCGGACATGGGTTGCTTTGACCCGCTGGCCGCCTCAGGCGGCACCGGAAAGGTCTGCCGCCCGAAGTTCTCCACCTGGACGGGGTTGCGCGTCTACGCCGACGATCGGAATTGGGTCGGCTCACGACCGATCTGGAATCAGCACTCGTACTCGATCACCAACGTGGAAACGAACGGCACAATCCCGGCGGCCAGCGCCATGAAACGCAACTGGGAAACGCCGGGATTGAACAACTTCCGACAGAACGTGCAGGACGAGCTGGGCGATAATCCATCGGTCGATATCACGACGGAGGGCGGCGACTTTGGTCGTGAGTGTTCGGAGACCAACCCGGTCTTGCCGCTCAAGGCGAACGTCTGCAACCGAGGCACGCTCGGCATGGGGAAGGACGCAAAGGTCGTGTTCTACGACGGCGATCCGAACGCCGGGGGTCAAGAAGTGTGTACGGCTAACGCCGCCGCGCCGCTGGCTGCTGGCGACTGCGTCGAGGTGACGTGCGACTGGGCCAACCCGCCCCTCGATACTTCGATCACCGTGCACATCTCGGCGGATAGCGATGACGACACGCTCGAGTGTCTCGAGTCGAACAACACCGGCACGCTGATCGTGCAGTGCCCACCGCCGATCGACGTACCGTCGTGAACAACTACTGCTTGGCGACCCGCATCACCGAGCCCGTCTTTGGAGCGGATTCTTTACCCGCATTCACCCAAAACACGGCGGAGTCATCGACAGCGATTTGATAGGGGCAGGCTTGAGCGCCTGCGAGCACCTGGGCGGGTCCCCCCGCCTTGGGTGCGTACATGATCGCGCCGCTTTCGTTGTCACAGCCCATACCCGGCACATTGGCCTGATTCGACCAATAGACGAATCGATCGTCGACGGCGATGCCATACGGGCGGTCCTGCATCGATGCGATTTCGGTATCCTGTCCGCCGCCGATCGGCACACGGTGGACCACGCCATCGTCGCCCGTCACGAAGTAGACGTGGGTAGCGTCCACCGCCAGACCCCAGGGCTGAGCGAGTCCAGAAGCCAGCACCGTCGAATCGGGCGGATTGAAGTCAACCCGCGCGATCTCACCCACGCCACCGGAGCCTAAATCGGTGATGTAGAGGGACCCGGCGCTTGACTCGATGAAGGCGAGCGGTGTCTGGCTGCTGCCGACCTGCGCCGGATTGGCTCCGGAAATCGACATCCGGTGCAAACTGGCGGGAACTTCAAATACGGTCCAATAGATCTGATCCATAACGATCGCCATGTCGGCGACCTGTGCCGAGACCGTTCCGATCGCCACCGCTCCGCTACCGTCGGCGTTCGCCCGCTTCATCGAATCGGTATCGCCATTGACCCAGAACACAGCGCCGGGAATTGCGGCGAGCGCAGAGGTGGCTCCCGAATCGATCGTCTGTGGACCGCCGCCGCCGCGCGACAGCCGACGCACGGCGTCAGGCGACCCGGCGAGCATCGGCCCGCGATTGAGCCAGTAGATGTTCGTCGACGTGACCTCGATCCGCGTCGGGTTATCCTCGCCCGTCGCGAGCATCACCGGCGCGCCAAACGTCCCCCCGCCAGTGCCGCCGCTGCCGCCCGCGGCTCCGGCGCCGCCCATCGCGCCCGCGCCGCCCGCGCCGCCCGCGCCGCCCGTG
>JAUIKB010000469.1 GCA_030430975.1 Polyangia bacterium | reverse complement strand
CTAAATCCCAACTGTCGCGATGATTTGCGGGCATTGACCGCCTGGTCTAACGCGAATGGTTGATGCAAGAGATGTAACCCATAATCTATCTTTTATAACCTGTAAGGGGTAACGTGCGTGTCTCTCGTGAGGGTAATTTCCGCGTTCAGCGTTTGACTAGATGGCACTAGTGGTAGCGTCGAAGGGCCTTCGTTCCATCATCGCAAGTGACGCTCGTGAGTCTTTGAAAGCGCCTTGGCTGAGGGGCAGTGGCGTTAGTTGTTACGCACTGGTGGATTAGTTTCGCTGTGGTTATGCTACCGAAGGTTCGGCAGCTCTGTTGCTAGCCGTTGGGAGAGCGGGCTGGCTCGTGACGCGGAGGCAACGTAAGGTGCGACATGCCGACGTTCGAGGATCGATTCGCGACGCGAAGACAACCGTGCGGTTGCGAACCAACCTTGCGCCAAAGTACGGCCTTGCCGCTCGGTGCAACTGGCTGCCTGCGAACGGGATCCGTTGGCGTTGCGGGGCACGCATGGGTAGCTGCCAAGGCAGAGACAAGCAGCTGTGCAACGGGTGAAGCGAGGTCGTTACGCCTCGGCCGCGCGTACAACGAGGCAGAACCAGGTGGTGACGAACCGGCAGGCGAGCAGCGTAGGTCCTGCGTGGGAATTGAACGCTGGAGCCCTCGTGACCAGTCGCGGTCAAGCGACGCGCGAGTTCGGAGGTCCAGGTTGAGTCGGTGGCGTGCGCGCCGACTCCTCCGGGTCGCAAACTGGCTATGGAGTGCCGGTGAGGCGGAGCGCTTTCTCAATATCGCCCAGATGCTCGAAGGTGCACGCAGACCACGTGAAGTCGAGTCTCCAAGAGTTGGATCGATGGCGATCATGTCGGTCTGTCAGTAGACGCGGTGATTCTTTCGCGTAGCGAGCGTCGTTCGGCCTCGTCTGCCGTGCGGTGCGCATTCTGGGCGGTGTGCATTCTGGCCCGACTGTTTTTGGGCTAGCCTCCACGATTCGTGAGCATCAACACATCCTACTCCCCCCCGCGGCACGACATCCTTGCGATGATCCCTCGCGAGCCAATTGACCGGGTACTCGATGTCGGGTGCTCTGCGGGCGCCACAGGCGCTGAACTGAAACGGGTGCGGGGTGTCCACGTTACCGGCGTCGAACTCGACGGTCCGAGCGCTCAAGCGGCGGCGGATGTGTTGGACGAGGTACGGTGCGGGGAGGCGGTCGCAGAACTCTCGCGCCTTGCTGACGAGGGGCGCGAGTTCGACCTAGTCGTCTGCGGAGATGTTCTCGAACACCTGGCCGATCCGTGGGCGGCGCTCAAACTAATTCGCAAGCTGGTGCCAGCGGGATGGGTGATCGTGTCGTTGCCCAACGTCGCTCACATCTCAACGTTTGCCGCGCTTGCCCGCCAGCGTTGGCCTTATCGCACGCGCGGGATTCATGATCGTACCCATCTGCGCTACTTTGGCTCCGCGAACTTGCCCGAACTCTTCGGCGATGCCGGATTTGATGAGATTCGGCGCCATGTTCACCATCGAATCGTTGAGCGCCCGCACCGGATCAATGGCTTGTTCGAACCGGTGCTGCGGCGCGTGCCGATTCTGAGCCGATATACCGAGTACCAGTTCGTGTGCCTTCTGCGATGACCGATGATGGCCACACGCGGGGTATCGCCCGTGGTGGCGGCGCTCGTAGAAGCTCTTAGGGCGGTTCCGTTCATGACTTCCTTTGTCGATAGAATTGAACCGCCGACGGCGCGTGCTTCATAACCGCGAGGGGGAGTTTACAGCACAGTTCCCACGTCAGTAAGAACGCAACCAGGCCGGTGACAATTCCGAGCGGGACGCGCACGCTTGGGGCCGCTACCAGACCAGCAGTGGTGGCGTAGGTCGCTGCTGCTGCCACCAGTGCAGCTGGCGCGGGGCTAGCGATGGTTGAGAGCAGTTGACCTGTCGTAACGTCAGCGAGTCGGGGCACGACCGCTGTCAGTGCGAGCATGCTCATCGTATTCAGAGCCACGATCGCCAATACGAGACCTGCATAGCCGCCAAGATAGAGTCCGATGAGCCCGAAGGGGACCATCAACGCGAGCTGAGCGCCGGAGACTGAAGTCAGGTACTTGGGCTCGCCGGCGGCGAGGCCCGCCGAGCCGAGTGCGTTGTTGATTCCGCGAACCAAAACAAACGGCAGCAACATGCGAAATACCGGCGTTGCGCCCAGCCAGGCTGGGTTGGTTGTGATGAGTCGAATCAAGTCAGGAGCAAGTACGAAGAGTGGCGCCGTGATGCCCCAGCTAAGTGCCGCGAACACGCCGACAGCGGTGCGAGTTCCTTGCCCCATCGCTTGGCGGTCACCGCTCAGGCGAGCCAGCACCGGCAAGACGATTTCACCCAGGGGGCGGACGACAAACAGGATGGCTGAGTTAACGGTTGAGTAGCTGAAGTTGTAGATTCCGAGCGCTGCGGTGCCCACCAGGCGCGCCACCATCAGATCGTCCAAGTTGGTAAGCGCGTAGTGGACGAAAGCGTTTAGCAGGAGGAACCGCGTGAACCCCCACATCTTCGAGACGACAGCCATATCGAAAAGGGGGCGCGGACGCCGAGGCGCGATCAGCCAACTGAGCGTGGTGTTCAGCACCGGGCCAGCCGCGGTGCCTACCGCCAGTGCGAGAGGATCACGCCACCAAAAAAGCAGGCCGATGGCCGCCAACGACGCGATTGCGGTCCCGCCGGTGTCTACCACCACCGCCCGCCCCATTTGGAGCCGTTGGTGATAGCGGACGACATGTAGATTCTTGGCGCCTTGCGCGATGAATCCCAAGCTGAGCACGCGCAGCAGTTCAGAGACCTGCTCGCCACCTGAGAAGGCAGCGGCGAGCGCGGGCGCGACCACAAAGAACGCTCCGGTCATCAGCGCGCCGCGGATTGCCGAGACGGTCCACGCCACGTTGATAACTCGGTCTTCGACCTTGATGTCTCGCAGCAGAAACGTTTGGACGCTTGGGTTCGTGACGATGTCGCTGAAGCCATAGATGGCCAGCGCGAGGCTGTAGACGCCAAACGACTTAGGAACGAGAATGCGTGCGCTTGCCAGCGTCAACACGAAGCCGAGCAACTGCACTGGCAAACCGCCCAGGAATCGAACGGCGGCTCCCGCTGCGACCGATCGGCCGCTGTTGTTCACGGACAGAACACTCCGCTGAGGCGAGCTAGCTTCGGATTGAGAATCGCCCGACCTGCACGAAAGCTGTAGCGATCTACTGCGCGCTGCCGCGCTCGCATGCCGAGGTCTCGTCGCAGGTCGCCGTCCTTGCTGAGTCGCTCCAGCGCGCCGCGAAGGCCTGCGACGTCTCCAGGGTTTACGACCAGTCCCGCTCCACCCAGCACGTCGGGCATGCCGTTGACCGTGGTCACGATCAGTCCGCGTCCCATAGCCATGGCGTCGAATAACTTCGCCGGCATCTGCCCCCGCGCGCCGGGTTCGTCACGACTGGGCAGGCAAACAATGTCAACGGCGCTGAGTACGTTCACGAGTTCGTTGAAAGGAAACGGCGGCAGAATCGCGAGCCGTTCACGTGGTAGTCGGGCGCGCAAGTCCGGCAATAGTCGCTCGGCGAATTGATCGGTTGGGTCCGCACCAGCCAGTAGCAGCCCGGGTGCCGATGCGTCGCGCAGACTAGCGATCGCGTCCACCAGATCCTCCACTCCCTTATGCGAACGCGGTGTTCCGACGAAGCCGACCCATACTCGATCGTCGAGTCCGAGTTTGTGCTTTGCAGCGGGCGTCGACACGCGATCGGGATTGAGAACGTCCGTGTCTCGAACGTGGGGCAAGATCGTTCCCCCGAAGCGCTCCTGCAAGAACTCACTTGATACCGTTACGTTTTGGAACCGTCCCAGTGTTCGTTCGATGGCCCAGGTGCTCACCCAGGTGTTGAACGCTTTCGGTTTGGCGAATGCCGCTAAGCGACCCCCCATCCCCGAGGCGCCGTGCGAAGCATGAAGGCCGAGCTCCCAGTCGTCGTTGTCGAGCAGCATTTCGCTCGGTCGGACACCAGCGGCAACTGTGAGCCCGAGGCTCGTGGCTAGCGGCTTGGTGACGACGACGCGGTGGCCACGCAGGCGCTGCCGCAGCCAGCGCGAAGCACGTGGTAGCTCCCACGTGCCCTTGATGCGCAGCGCGTCGATCGGAATGCCTGCCGTCGTGGCGGGGGCCCATATGTTGCTGCCCAACTGCGGCCCCACCATGCGCACCACAGAGTTGTCAGCCGCTAGCTGGGCTAGCAAGAGGGTCCGGCCCAAGCAGTTTTCACTGAGGTTTGGGCAAATGAATGCGATGGGCGTCACACTTATGCCCTCAACGAGCGCAGGTAGCTCGCGTAGTCCTCCGGAAGGTCGTCTACCAGGCGTCCGAGCTGCGTAGAGTCGATGAAGCCTTGCCGGAATGCGATCTCTTCGACGCAAGCGATTTTCAACCCTTGCCGAGATTCGACCGTTCTGACGAACTCCGAAGCCTCGATGAGCGAGTCGTGCGTTCCGGTATCGAGCCAGGCGTAGCCGCGCCCCAGGCGCTCCACGCGAAGCTGCCCAGCGCTCAAATACGCCTGATTCACGGACGTGATCTCGAGCTCTCCGCGGGCGGAAGGCTTCACGTTCGCAGCGATGTCCAACACCGAATTGTCGTAGAAGTACAAGCCGGTGACGGCCCAGCGCGACTTAGGCTGTTTTGGCTTTTCCTCGATCGAGCGCGCCACACCTTCGCCATCAAACTCCACCACGCCGTAGCGTTCGGGGTCTTTGACGTGATAGCCGAAGACAGTTGCTCCGTGCTCGCGGCGTGATGCGGCACTCAGCACATCGGTGAGGCCGTGCCCGTAGAACAGGTTGTCTCCGAGGACGAGGGCACAGCGGCTGCCCCCGACGAACCGCCGACCTATGATGAACGCTTGTGCCAGTCCCTCCGGCTTGGGTTGGACCGCGAACTCGAAGTTCATGCCCCACTGTTCGCCGTCGGCAAGTAGCCGCTGGAAGCTCGCTTGATCCTCCGGCGTCGTGATGATCAGTACGTCACGAATGCCGGCGAGCATGAGGGTGCTCAGCGGGTAGTAGATCATCGGCTTGTCGTACACAGGTAGCAGCTGCTTGCTGACCGCTCGAGTTACCGGATGTAGCCGACTGCCGGCGCCTCCGGCGAGGATGATGCCTTTGAGTGTGGACTGAGTCATGATGAGAGCGCTTCCTTGGAGAACGCCGGCGTATCTAGCAAGCGCGGAATTAGCCGCTCGAGGGCGTTCTGCCAGCTGGGTGCCGGCATGCTGAATGCTTGGGTGAAGCTGGCGCAG
>JAUIKB010000468.1 GCA_030430975.1 Polyangia bacterium | reverse complement strand
AACTCAGTCGATGGGTCGGGAGTCGTTTTGCGCTTTGAAGCCAATGGGTGTCCGATCAGTCCTCTACGTCTTCTCGACACAGAACAAACCAGGCATCCATCGGCTTCCCGGATTTATACGCGCGGCCGATCGAAACGTGATCGGAGATCTTGCGCATGTAGTCCTTCATCCCGCTGTACACGAAACGCCCTAGCTTGGCTTCGTTGGGCAGGATTTCGGGCCAATCGTCAGGCTTTTTCGGTGGGATCCGCGTGTAGTTGATGACGTACGCGCCCGGCGCGTCCTTTTCCTCTTCGGTATCGTGGGCCACGTAGAAGCCAGGGCCGGTGATCCAGCTCATGGTCTGGTGGTTGAAGCCCCACAACTCTTCCGAATCGTCATCCGCCGCGCAGAAGCGCTTCTGAAAGAAGTTAAACGCTGGCAGGGAGTTGCGTCCGTGGTGGATCACTTCCGTGAGCGGGTCGGTGCCCGACGGCACGAAGTGGTCGCGGTCAGCCGGGCTTTCTGCGAACATTTCCCACAGTTTCGCCTGCTCATCAGCGGTGACGGCGCGAATCGTAGCCAGCCGACCGGCATGGCTCATGCGATCGAGCGCTGCGGTGATGCGCTCGGGTGTGTTCTCGTCTTGATGACCTAAAAGCATGGTTCGGAAACTCACGGCTCGCGCACTATAACGCGCAACTCGCGGCCCGCGAGTCCCCCCCGGACTTTCACGTCACTTAAGCTTAACCGGGCGTCCCGCTACTGGGATTTCGCGCAGTACGCCCAGGGTGTCGAGTTTAGGACTGCCCTCGCAGAAGTCCTTCACGCACTTACGAGCGCCGCAGTCGCGATCCGTCTTGCACGGCTCCAAGCGCTGCGCAGCGGCGGCGAGATCGTACGCCAGACCCCACTCGACGGATTCGTCGGACGAGATGAACAGCGTTGTGCTGTCTTTGCAGGCGCGAGCGCGGCGGACCATCGTTTCACGGGTTGTCGAAAGGTCGGGCCCAGCGAACCCTTTTGTCCGTTTGCTGGCGGTGCCGCCGGATAACTTCCAAACGGCGGTGCCGCGATCGGCCAGCACGGTAGCGACCAGGGTGCAGGGCTTGGGCGAAGCGATTTTGTTCTGTGGCAGGAACTTGAGTTCGGCGGGGAATTCCTTGCGCGAGCCCGTCTTGATTAGAAACGACGCGGCGCCGCGGTCTTCCAGCGCGTTGAGCATGGCCATTACCCAGGGAAGCTTGGCTTTGCGATCGATGACGAGCGTCAGGTCTTTGCCGTCGATGTGCTGCTTGTGCCCGTCGAGTTCCTTCGCCAGACGGTCCTTGCCGTCCTTCTTCTCGATCAGGACTCGAGTCCAACCGACCTTCGGTCCCTCGGCGTCGATAATGAACTGCGGCGGTCCTTTGGGTTTTTCCGGCTTGTTCGCGGTCGCTTCGGCTGTGGGCTTCGCCTTCTTTTCGGGCTTCTTGTTCGGCTCGTCGCAGCCGGACAGAAGTAAGCAAGCGGTCAGGACCGACACCAGGTAACGCATGCGGCCGGTTTACCAAGGATCGCAACGCGCGTCATCGGGCGGGCGGCCGCAGCCGCTTTGCCTTATCGCTAGCTGAGATCGCTACAGATCGGCTCCGTCACCGTGAGTTCCACTTCTTCTACGCATTTCCCGTTGGTGCCGGCGAGTGCGCAGATGCCAGATAAACAGTCGGCGTCGTCGCTGCAGTTCTCCAGCAGCGCAGCCTTGGATTTGCACACCATGGCGGCCCCCTGGTCCACGCAGTTTGAGTCGTCGCCGCACGGCTCATCGGGACCGCATGGATCACCGTCGCTCCCACCGGCCAGGCAACTCGAGCTGGAGCTACAGTAGAACCCGTCCGCGCAGACCTCGTTGGCTTTGCTGCATTTGAGCCCGCCCCCGACCTCCTCTGGGACCTGACAGGTTCCTTCGGTCTCGCCGGCTCGGATCACGCACTTGTAGTCTTCGACGGTGTTGCAGTTGGCGTCCTTGGTGCAGGTGTCGCCTTCTTCTTTGCCGCCATTCAGCAGTGTCCCGCATTCGCCGCCTAGGCTGCGCACGAGGATCCGTTCGTCTTTGGTGAGGACAGCGTCCTTGTAGGCCTCTTTGACCGCTTTGACGCATTCTTCTGCGTTCGTCTTGTCGTACCCGACGTCGGGCACTGCTTTGCGACAGAACGCCTCTTGGGCCACAGCACATTCTTCTGCGTCCTTGGCCTTGCACTTCTCGACGACTGTTTTGTTGCAGGCCGCCTTCGCCCAGCTCGCACAGAACGCGGCTTCGTCTTTGTACGGATCCGGCGCCGGCGTCGGCCCGTCCTCGGAGCCCGAGCAGCCGGACTGAGTGGTGAGCGAGAATGCCGAAAACCCGGCGAAAAGTAATGTAGCGGTGACTCTTCGAAGCATAGTTGGACCTCTGCTTTCGACGATACCCCAGCTGGGTCTATTCGCCACAATTCGATGCTTATCGGCCGTTCGGACGAAAAAACCCCGCGTTGGGCAGCTATTGTCAACACCCGGACGGGGCGGCCGTGGGACCATCCGGCGCCTTGTTGCGCCCGACTCCTACGCATTCGATCCTCGCCTGGTTTACCGCAGTGGCGTCGATGATCGCGGTCAGCATCCTGATCGCCGGCGTCGCCATGGGCCTCGGTTTTGACGTGACCGATCAGCAAAAGTCCCCGCTGGTGACCCGGCCGGGTTGGATCGCGGCGGCGACAGCGGCGAACGAGCTCGGCCTGTGTCTGGTGGTGGCGGCTTGGGTGCGGATCAGCCGCGCGCCCGTGAACGAAATATTGCCGGCCGGCGACCGTCGATTCGCGATGATCGGCATGGCTGTTTTACTGGTGTTCGGTCTCGCGCCTGCGGCGAACACGATCGGTGAGCTCACGCATCGCCTCACCGGCTTCGAGATGACCTCGTCGCGCATCATTATCGCTGCGGCGCGCAACGCGAGTCCGGTGTACTTTGGTCTGGTACTCGTGAGCGTCTCGGTCCTCCCGGCGATTGCCGAGGAGGCCTTGTTTCGCGGCTTCGTGTGGCGGGGCTTCGCTCGAACCGGTCAAACCGGTCAGCTGCTGGTGTCATCCTTGCTGTTCGGCATGTTGCACCTTGAGCCGAATCAATCGGCGGCCACTGTGCTGCTGGGCGTGGGCTTCGGATTGGCTCGCCGCTACTCGGGCGGGCTGGTCGCTCCGATCATCGCGCATGCCGTCTACAACGCCGCGGTCGTGTTCGCGATGCGCTACGCGGAGACACCCATGGACCATCAGATCCTGGTTGCCCCGATCGTCATCGGCTTGGTCGCCGCGGGCGGCGCCCTGGCGGTCTTGATGCGCCTTGGGCGGGAACGCCCGCCCGCCCGGGAGTTGGGATGAGCGCGAGGGCCCCCGAACTCGGACGGCGCGGCGCGCTCGCCGCGGCGTGTGCGCTGTATGCCGGCGTCGCGTTGGCCGCGGGCAAAGGCGGAAAGTTTCGCACGCCGCTGCTGCGTGAAGTCGACTTGGAGCTTCCGGGCGACCCGCGCCTGGCCAACCGTGCTCGGCTGCTGATCCCCACAGCCCTGAAGTCAGGCCAGCGTGTGCCGGCGCTCGTGCTGCTCCACGGTCTTGGCGAAACAAACAACCCGCCGCTGGCACTGCGTGCCTGGAGCGAGCTGTACGGGGCGGCCCAGGCCTACGACCGTTTGACCCAAGCTCCGGTGAAGCGGCTATTGGACAGACAGCGCTATCTGACGGATGAACGGCTCGCGCAGCTCAACACGATGTTGGCCAAGCGCCCGTTTCAGCCGCTCGTGTTGGTTTGCCCGGTCACGCCGCACCCGTCGCGCCCGGGCCCGCCGTCGCGCACGTTCGCGAGGTACAGCCAGTGGTTGAAGACGACGCTGATTCCGGCGGTTCAGCGCGAGGCACCGGTGCACGCGGCCGCGTCGCGCTGGGGGCTCGATGGCTGCTCGCTCGGTGGCTACGTCGGCATGGAGGTTTTTCTGCGCATCCCCGAAATGTTCAGCAGCTACGGCACGATTCAAGGCGCGTTTGGCGTCAGCTCGGGCCGCCGCTATGCCGAGGCGTTGGCCGCCGTGGTCGACAAGCACGGTCCGCGAAGTATACACGTGGAAAGCTCTGGCGGCGACCCGTACCTTGCTGCGAACCGCGCGCTGTCGCGACGATTGACGGAGCTTAACGTGCCCCACGAGCTGCGCGCACCGGCCGGCCCGCACGATCAGCGGTGGCTTCGCGAGGTAGGGACGCTGGAGCTTCTGCTCTGGCACAGCCGCCAACTTCACGGTTAGCCCAGTCACGGCTAGCCAGTCACAGCTAGCCAGTCACGCTCCGACGCCGCGAAAGCGCTGCTGTCCCCGCGTGCGTTGCGCTACCCTGGGGCGCATGCAAAGCCCGCTACTACAACGCTTTCTCTCCGTTTGTTCGGAGCACGGCCGATCCGTAGCCGTGAACGATCAGTTCGGAGAGGTGACGTACGCTGAGCTTTTGCAGAGAAGTCAATCCGTTGCTGCTGGCGTCCGCGCCGCGCTCCCGCAGGCCCCAACTGGCGCGCGCGTGGCGATGCTCGTGACTCAGGGCTCTGCGTGGCTCGAAGCGTTCTTTGGCATCTTGATGGCAGGCGGCGTCGTTGTGCCGCTCAGCCATCTTCATCCGTCCGCTGAACAACGGTGGTTCGTCGAAACCTCCGACGCCCAAGCCCTCGTCGTCTCGAAGGACCTTGCCGGCGCGGTAGCGGACTACGTCGGAGAGCGGCCCGTACTGCAGGTCGAGCAGATGCGCGCGGGCCATCCCGGACCCGTGGTGGAAAGCAGCGACCATCCAGCGCTGATCCTCTACACCAGCGGCACGACCGGCAAGCCGAAAGGTGCTCTCATCACGCACGCGAATCTTCTTCAGCTTCACACGTTGCTCGGACGTGCCTGGAAGTGGTCGGCGTCGGATCGGCTGCTGCATACCCTGCCGCTGCACCACCTGCACGGTCTGGGCATTTCGCTCATGGTGAGCCTACTGGCGGGCAGCGCGACGGTGATGCACGCGAAGTTCGACGCCGAACGGGTTTGGGACAGCCTCGGTGACGCCACCGTCTTGATGGGCGTGCCGACGATGCACAAGAAGCTTCTCGACGCGTTTGATGCCGTCGGCAGCGAACGTCGTGACGTTTGGCGAGCCGCGGCGGGAACGTTGCGACTGCTCACGAGTGGTTCCGCGGCGCTGCCTTCGAGTATCGGGGATCGGTGGCGGCAGCTCACCGGGAGTTACCCACTGGAACGGTTTGGCATGACGGAAATCGGAGTGGGGATGTCGAACCCGATCGACGGGGAACGACGTCCGGGAAGCTGTGGGCAAGTGCTGGACGG
>JAUIKB010000467.1 GCA_030430975.1 Polyangia bacterium | reverse complement strand
CGTCACGACATATGCCGTGGCGCTAGTGAACACGATGCGGTTCTTGTAGCCGTCCTGGCGCCTGGAGATGCTTTTGAGGTCGGCCGCCAGGGCATTCACCAAATTGTTGGTTTTGATGGTCAGAGCACGGCTTTCGACGATCTCCCGTTTGATCTCCTCGAGGTCGGTCCCGAACTCATCCATGGCGCGTGGATTCAGGGGTATCGCGGGCAGCTAGCACGGGCAAGAGAACGCCGATGGTGCTCGGCGTATGCCCGACCGCAGCGGCGTCGATGGGCTGCCAAACACGCCGTTTCGGTCAAAAATGGGTAAAAACCCGCGATCCCGCTTGAAGCCAGAGCCCGCGCTACGCTACACACCGCTTGCGCAGCAGCGCAGACCACCGTTCTGGAGAAGCATGGAAACGAGCGACATCAAAAAGGGCCTGAAGATCATGTGGGACGGACAGCCCTACATCGTGACCGAGTTCCAGTTCGTGAAGCCGGGCAAGGGTCAGGCCTTCACTCGCACCAAGATGAAGAACCTGCTGACCGGCGGCGTGATCGAGCACAACATCCGCTCAGGCATCAAGCTCGAAGCAGCTGACGTCGAAGACCTGACGATGCAGTTCATCTACCCCGACGGCGACGCCTACGTGTTCATGAACGCGGACACCGGCGAACAGATGACGGTACAGGCGGACGCTGTGGGCGACGCTAAGGACTATCTCATCGACGGCATCGAGTGCACGATCTTGATGTACAAGAAGAACCCAGTCAGCATCACGCTCCCAGCTCATATTGTTGTGGAAATTGCGGAGACCGAGCCGGGAGTCAAGGGCGATACCGCTAGCAACGTGACCAAACCAGCCAAGATCGCCACCGGGGCCACGGTACAGGTTCCGCTGTTCATCGGCGAGGGCGAGTGGATCAAGGTCGACACGCGGACCGGCAGCTACCTCGAGCGCACCAAAGCCCCGAGCTAGATCGATTCAGCCGTCGACGAGCGCGACTAGAGGAGTGACGAGTCGGGCTAGGATTGACGGGCCGGAGCTTAGGATTTGGGCGCAAACAGCGCTGCGCCTGTGCCCACGACGCACGCGGCGCGGTCACCTATCGCGCTGACGACGCACTCGGAAGCGTTGCTCGGCAGCGGACGCCAGAGTTCGGGTTTGGCGCCTCCGAGCACAAGCAACCCGTCCTCGAAGCGAATCGCCAGTCGCTTGCCATCTTGTGACAGCGCGGACCCGAGCGGGGCAGGTCCGCCGTCAAGCGTTCCGCGTTCTGTTAGCGTTCGGTACCCGTCCACTAGGACGTCCAACCCGGCCGCTGACCATCGAAGCGGCGTCAGGCGGGGAACGATTCCGCCGTGGGTTTCGCAGGATGCTGGCCGTGGTGCCAACAGCTTGGTCTCGATCGCGTCGGCGTGGGCTCCGGTCTGCGTGTCAATTCCGAGCGTGACGTAAGGTTTGTTACATGGGAAACCAATGCCCGTCCAGCGCTGCCCGCCGTCGTCCGTGATGGTCAGGTCCCACCGCTCGATCTCGTCGCTGACGTCGGTTGCGTCGCCTTGCTTACCGATTCGGAGGATGGCTCGGGGTTCTTGAAGCAGCAGCGCACCGTCCGTCTCGAACGCGAGCGGGCTGTAGCGCGGGGTTCCGGCGCCTTGAACCGGTGAGCCCTTCACTACGGTCTTGGTCACCGACCGCTCCGTTACGAGGCGCCCTAGCTCTTTGGCGAGCGCCTGTTTGTTGGCGGCGCTCAGCGGCGCGCCAAACCAGTTCGCTCGACTCCGAGCTCCGTGCGCGCCCAGCACGTCGGCCGCCTTGGCGAGCGACCGCACCTCAGCGACGGTGGCGCGCTGCAGCGCATCGCCTGCGACACAACTCAGAGCAACTCCCGTCTCATCGAACACCCGCGCGGACTGCGATTCGCGGCACAGCGACGTCCAAAGCCGCCGCAGTGCTTCTACCTTTGCCGGTACCTTGGCGGCGCTGCTTTTTGCGCGCGCGGATGCGAGCGCTGCGTTTGCGACGCGAGCGAACGATGCGCGAGGCAGCGTATTGTCGCGCGACAGACCCGCAGGTCGGTCGTAGTATCCGATGTCCGCGCGTGCACCGACGCCGCCCGCCGTGACGGTGATGCCGGCGAGAACGTCATCGCGTCCGTCGCCGTCCCGATCATCCGACGAAACGTCGACATCAATGCGTTCGCCGGCGGCCGGTAGTGCCACCCGCAACTCGGCGACGGTGCGACCCGCAGCCGGCGCTAGCACGACTACGGAGCGGGCTGGGCTTCGTTCGACGTACTTGGAGCGGCAGTCAGCCGTTACGTCCAACGTGACGGTTTGCTTGCCGGTTTGAATGAGCGCGGTTCGATACTTACAGTCCGTCCCCGCCGGGACATAGCTCGGGAGCTTGGTTAAGAGTTTCGCTTTGCCGCCGCTGGGGAAGTACCAAAGGGCCGGGACCGAGCCGAGCTCGCGCTTCACGGGCGTGACCCAAGCGACTCGGTCCAGTTTGGAGTCCAGGTCGAAGTCGGCGGCCAGGCCTCGCTCGAACTGCGTGCCAGCAGGCGCGCTGATCTCGACGCCAGCCAGTTGCCACTTCTTCGCGCCCTTCGGAGCGGTTTCACTAGCGCGAGAGGCGAAACGCTTGGGTGCGGCTGCGGAGTCGGATGCGGACGGCGCGGAACTCGCGCCGCCGCTGGCGGATGAGTCTGAGGCGACTCCGAACGGTGTATATGGTTTGTCTTCGCTGCATCCGTTGCAGCCCGACAATCCGAGCGTCGCCACGACGACCGCGGTGAGCGGACCGAAGCGCCTGGCTGTGACTATATCGAGGGCTGTTGGGGTCATGTCGGGCCGCTTTTTTCCAGGGACTCTTGAATCAACTCTCGCAGCGTGGGCAACAGTAGTTTGCGGCGCAGCGTCAGAACCAGTTCTTCACTAAGGTGGGTCGCTGCCCGAGTTAGGTCGGGCAGCGCGTCTCCCGCTTTGGGAACGACTCCGCGGCGAAACAGCGCAAGTTCCGTTCGGACTAACGCACGCAGTGCGGCCAGGTATTCCTGCAGGATCTCCGGAGGCAGCATGTCCTCGGTCAGACCCGCCTTCCGGGCCGCCCCGAGCGTCCGGAGCAGTCGCACATCGTCAGGGGAGTACTCACCGGAACTATCGATTGCTCCGAGTTGTTCCAGCAGCCGCAGGTCACTCGAGCGCACGCCCATCTCAAGTAGCTGGGGCTCGCTGAGCGTCGACGCGGGCGAAGCGTCTTGTAGCGCGCGCGTGATCGCAGCGGCGGCGACGTTATCCAGGTTCTCTGGCTGGTTGCCTTCTAGTAATTCTTTGATGACTCGTAGCGGTAAGAAGTGCTCGCGTTGCAAGCGCTTGATCTTCCTGATGCGATCGACCAAGGACGGATCGTAAAACGCCATGTTGCGGCCCGTCTTGCGAGCGGGTGGCGGCAAGAGACCTTCGCGTAGATAGTGTTTGATGGTGGCCGCGGGCACGCCGCTGAGGCGCGCCAACACACTCATCTTGACTAGGCGCTCGTCGGGCCCAGCGTCTGTGTCGGAATCAGCGATGGCCGGAAGTTGGACTGCTTGCTTGCGTCAGTCAAGCTGCCACTCAGGGCGGGTTACTTGCCGGTGAAGGTGGGATCGCGCTGATCGATGAAGGCCGACGTGCCTTCGCGTTGGTCTTCGCTGCCAAAGAGCGTTGCGAAGGCTTGGGCTTCGAGTTCGTTGGCGGTAACCAAGTCCGACTCGAGCCCGCGTAGCACGACGCGCTTGCTTTCGCGCACGGCGAGTGGTGCCCGGGTCGCGATGAGTTCGGCGGTCTTCAACGCGGCCGGCATGAGTTCGTCAGGTTCGAGGACGCGGTTCACCAAACCGATGCGCTCGGCCTCGTCTGCTCGAATCATCTCACCGCTGTACACCAGCTCGCGTGCCCGGCCGGGGCCGACGCGCCGCGGCAGCCTGGTCGTCCCGCCAAAGCCGGGCATCAATCCCAGCTTGACCTCGGGCTGTCCGAACTTCGCCTTGGTCGAGGCGTAGATGAAGTCGCAACACAGCGCCAGTTCGCAGCCGCCGCCCAATGCGAAGCCGTTGACCGCCGCGATCAGTGGGAATCGCGCGTTCTCGATGCGGGCTCCTAACTCGTGCCCGGCATAGCTAAACGCCTTGGCTTGGGCCGGGGTCATGGTCGCCATCTGGGCAATGTCGGCCCCGGCGACGAACGCTCGTCCCGCGCCCGTCAAGATCGCGGCTCGAACGGAGCCGGCTTCCAGCTCCGCCACCGCGTTACCGAGGTCCGCGATCACCTGCGCATTGAGCGCGTTGAGCTTGTCGGGCCGATTAACCGTGAGCACGGCGACGTTTGACTCGCGCTGCTGGACCAATACCGTTTCGTAAGCCGTCATGACTGAGCCCTTTCGTAGGTGGTTTGTCTCAATGATCTAGGTCAAGCGCCCGACCGGTTTTTCGGCCGCGGTCATCGTAGACATAGAAGCCGCGCCCGACCTTGCGCCCGTACCAGCCGGCCGCGACCAGATTCCGAAGCAATGTCGCGGGGCGATATTTTCCGTCGCCGAATTCGCGATGGAGGACCTCGGCGATGAACAACAGCGTGTCGAGTCCGATCAGGTCGGCCAGCTCGAGCGGTCCCATGGGATGGTTGAGCCCGAGCTTTGCGCCGGCATCGATGTCTTCGGGAGTGCCGAGTCCTTCTTGCAACGCGAAGCAAGCCTCGTTGAGGAATGGGACAAGCATTCGGTTCACGACGAAGCCCGGCTGGTCCTTGCTGGTGATCACCGTCTTGCCCAGCCGCTCCGATAGCGCCTGTACTAGCTGGGTCGTCGCATCGCTTGTCTGCACGCCGCGCACGATTTCGACGAGCTTCATGACCGGCACGGGATTCATGAAGTGCATGCCGATGACCTGGTCGGGTCGCTTGGTTTGCCCGGCGAGCCGCGTGATCGAGATGCTCGAAGTATTGGAAGCGAGGATCGCGTCCTCGCGCATATTCGCGTCGGCTGCTTTGAAGATAATGGTTTTGGTGTCGACATCTTCGGTCGCCGCTTCGACGACGAGGTCGGCAGTCTTGAACTCGGCCATCGAGCCTATCGGCTTCACACGGTCGAGGATGGCGTCGGCATCGCCTTGCTCGAGCTTGCCCTTGGCCACCTGTTTGCCGAGTATCTTGGCGATCGTGGCCTTGCCACGCTCGGCATGCTCCAGACTGGCGTCGCTCAGGAACACGTCGTACCCCTGGGCTGCGCACACCTGCGCGATGCCTCCGCCCATCTGACCCGCACCGATGACACCTATCGTTTTGACTTCGTCGACCTGCATGATGGCAGCGGGATTACGCACGCGCTGCTGTGGG